>JBCBDF010000051.1:0-11874 GCA_038529875.1 Pseudomonadota bacterium
GGTGCATCACTATACCGACCGCCTGTTCAAATTCATGATGAACTCACCCGAGCGGAACCGGAACGCCGGCGGCCGGGTCATGCGCAGGGTGAAGAGGCCATCGGTCCAGTGGTGGACATAGGTGACGGTCTCAACGGACAGCGCGCCGCTTTCGTTGAACTGGTCGCGGTCAAGGATAAGCTCGGTCAATTCGGGCCTCGGTCTAATTCAGGTGAGATGGCGCATCGCCGGGATAGCGCGACCACAGCGCAGATTGCGCCTATCAGTAATGACCCGAGCATTTGGCGGGTTCGGCCCCGTTCTTCAAGACAGTTTAGCGTTTGCGGGTGAAAGAGAGCCTTTTGGATGGCGAGTGAGAGGTTGCGCTATTGAGTGCATTGAGCCAGTCAGGCGGCTTACATCACAGCCCAAGAGTTCGGACCACACCCCGCTATGATCCTGCCCATTTCTGCCATCACGGACCAAGACGTTCTCGCGACGATCACCGAGCAAATCGCTGCACTAACCTGGCAGGATGGCCGCGCGACCGCCGGAGCGACCGCAAAGGCGGTAAAGGACAACAGCCAGGCGGTGATGTCGGATCAGGCGGGCCAGAAGCTGCGCCAGATCTTGCTGCCGCACGTCACCCAGAACGCGGTGCTGCTCTCCGCCGCGCGCCCGCGCAGGTTCTCGCATTTTTTGGTCAGCAAGACCGAGAATGGCGGGCAATATGGCCAGCATGTCGACAATGCGATGATGGGTGCAGGCGAAGCGAGGATGCGCAGCGACCTCTCTTTCACGCTCTTCCTGTCGCCGCGCGACAGCTATGACGGCGGCGAGCTGGTGATCCACGAGGCAGGCATGCGCCAGGAGATCGCTGGCGAAATGGGCCAGCTGGTGCTCTATCCTTCGACCAGCATTCACGAGGTGCGCCCGGTAACCTCGGGCGTGCGGCATGTTTGCGTCGGCTGGATCGAGAGCCTGATTGCGGACGGAGCACAGCGCGAGATCCTGTTCGATCTCGACAACACCCGCGCCAGCTTGCGCGCCTCAGGTGATGTCGATCCGGCAGTGTCGCTGACGCTCGACAAGAGCATCGCCAACCTAATACGGATGTGGGCTCACCCGTAGCGGGCAAGCCCAATCCTAGTCCTCAGTTCCAACCCGCGCGGTCGAAAATCCGCACTGCCTCGGCCTGGTTCTTGCCGATCTCTGCCGCGTTCAGCGTATCAGGCTGAAACACGCCGAGGCTCTCAACCGCCGAGGATGCTTCCACCCCGGCCACGGCGGGATATTCGTTGTTACCATTTGCGAAATATTGCTGCGCGGTTTCCTCGGTCAGATATTCGAGGAAGCGGATCGCATTTTCGCGATTGGGAGCGTTTTTCAGCACGCCCGCGCCGCTGATATTGATATGCGTGCCGGTCGTTGCCTGATTGGGGAAAATCACCCCAATCGCCTCAAGCAGCTCAGGGTTCTCCGCATCCTCGGCGGCATAGCGCGCAAGGTAATAGGAATTGACAATCGAGATGCGGCATTCGCCAGAGGCAACCGCTTCGATATTGGCGGTGTCATTGCCCTGCGGTGGCCGAGCAAAGTTCGCCACCACGCCTCTAGTCCAGTCTTCCGCAGCCTCGGCGCCGCGATTGGCGATGATGCTGGAAAGCAGCGAGATATTGTAAATATTCGACGAGGAACGCACACAGATCGCCCCGCGCAGCGCATCGTCGGTCAGATCTTCGTAGCTCGCCAGCCCTTCAGGCTCGCCAGCGGCCGCGTTGTAAATGATCACACGAGCGCGCGTCGAAAGGCCAAACCACATCCCATCGGGATGGCGCAAATATTCGGGCAGGCGCGCCTCCAGCAGGTCGGATTCGACCGGCGACAGAATGCCCGCCTCTTCCGCGCGCCACAGCCGCCCGGCATCGACCGTCACCAGCAAATCGGCAGGCGAAAATTCGCCCTCACTGACCACCCGCTCAATCAAAGCATCGGCGCCCGCCTCGATGCGATTCACACGAATGCCGGTGTCGCGGGTAAAGTCTTCATACAGCGCAAGATCGGTGTCGTAATGGCGCGAGGAATAGAGATTGACCTCGCCGGTAATCTCAACGTTTTCGAGGCCTTCGCTCTCTTCGCTTGCGGGCGAACAGGCCGCCAAAACACCGGCCATAAGCGCAGCGACGCCGCCGCGCATAATTTGCATATTCATCAAAATTCCTTGATCCACCTTATTGCGAGTGATTAGCATTATTGCTTATTCGTGCAAGCAGGATCGACTTCCGCTTGTTCACAAAGCAAAAAATATCGCTAATCGGCTCCGGGAGCAGCCGGAAACGCCAAAACACTGGCTCGACGCGGCAACGCCTGCACCGACTCGCCAATCGCAAAGCCGCTCGCATCCGTGATTTCCACTGTTAGATCCACGCCATCGGCATTGGCTAAAACGACCTGATACAGCGCGCCCTTGCGGCGAATATCGCGCACGATCAATCCGTTCTCTCCCTTACCCGCGGACAGCTCGAACCCATCTGCGCGCAGGAGCAATTCAAGGTGCAGACTGTCCGGCGGATCGCCCGCCAGCGCGGTTAGCGGCCAAGTCCCGAACGCAGTCGCCAATCCGCCCTCTACTCGTTCTGCAGCAATCACTTGCGCCCCGCCGAAAATCGCCCCGACAGAGGCGCTGCTAGGGGCGTCATAGAGGTCGTGCGGAGTGCCGAATTGCACGATCTCACCGCGATCCATCACCGCGATCCGGTCACCAATGTCGAGCGCTTCCTCTGGGTCATGAGTCACCAGGATCACGGTCGCCCCCTGCTCTCGCAACAATGCGCGGCATTCGCGCCTGAGGCTGCGGCGCAGCACGATATCGACGCTGGCAAAGGGTTCGTCCATCAACAGCACTTGCGGCTGCGGCGCCATCGCCCGGGCCAAAGCCGCGCGCTGTTGCTGACCGCCAGAGAGTTCATGTGGATAGCGTCCGCCCAAACTGGCCAGCCCGACCCGGTCCAGCCATTGCTCGATCACCGCATCGCTCCTCTGATCCTTATGCAAACCAAAGGCGACATTCTGCGCAATCGTCATATGCGGGAACAGCGCACCATCCTGAAACACCAGCCCGACCGGGCGAAGTTCCGGCGGCGGCGAAGTTCCCTCATCGGCCAGCAATTCGCCGTTCAAATAGACGCTGCCCTGCTGAACGGGAAGCAATCCGGCGGCAAGATTTAGCAAAGTTGACTTGCCACAGCCCGACGATCCAAGCAGACACGTGATCTCTCCTTGGGGCGCTGTGAAGCTGATGTCATTTAACGCCCTGTTATGACCGTAAGCATGGGCGATATGGCGAAATTCGAGGCTCAAATCTCAGTTCCGGGCCAGTTGTGTTGAGCCGCCTTAGGCTCAATGCTCCGCCGCGCGCAACCGCCAAAGCAGGCGGAGGCGGCGCGCCTGCCATTGTGTCGGGCAGGCTGGATCGCTGGACTATTGCCGCATGGCTGATCGCAGCGCTGGCAGCGATCCCGATCCTGATGATTGTGATTTCTGCGCCGAGTGGCGGGATGGACGCGCTGGCTGAAATGGCCGCCAGCATCCTGCCGCGCTATTTGCTCAACACTAGCGTGCTGATGCTGCTGACCGGATTACTCGCCGCAGCAATCGGCGTGACGACCGCCTGGCTGGTCAGCGCGGCACGCTTCCCCGGTCGGCGGATAGTGTCGTGGGCTCTGGTGCTGCCGCTCGCGGTGCCGGCCTATATTGCCGCCTATATCTATGCCGACCTGCTAGCTGTGACGGGGCCTGTGCAGGAGAGTCTGCGCGGGCTGACGGGCTGGCAGATCGGCGAGTACGCCTTCCCGCAGATCCGCTCCCTCCCCGGCGCGGCGATCATCCTTGCGCTAGTGCTTTACCCATACGTCTACTTGCTCGCGCGCGCCGCCTTTGCCGCGCAAAGCCTTGGCCAGTTCCGCGCGGCCCGAAGCCTGGGCGCGACACCTGCACGGGCTTTCAGACGCGTTGCCCTGCCCGCCGCGCGCCCTGCGATTGCGGGCGGCCTCGCACTGGTCCTGATGGAGACGCTGGCGGATTTCGGGGTCGCCGAATACTTTGCCATTCCGACATTCAGCACCGGCATTTTCCGCAGTTGGCTGGCGATGGGCGACAAGCAATTGGCGCTGAAGCTCGCCGCCTTCATGCTGGTCTTCGTGATCGCCCTGATCGCGCTGGAGGCGACCAGCAGGCGCGGCCGCACGGACAGCAAGGATGCGGTGAAGAACGACGAAGCCCTGATCCACCTGTCGGGCTGGCAGCAATGGCTGGCGCTGTTTGTTTGCGCTCTCCCGGTGCTGCTCGGCTTTGCCATCCCTGGGTTGCATTTGTTGCTGCTCGCACTGGATGTCGGAGATCAATTGAGCGCTGCCAATCTGTGGAGCTACACCCAGAGCAGCCTGTGGCTGGGCCTGTCCGCAGCGCTCGTTTGCGTGATTGCGGCAATCATTCTTGCTTATGCTCAGCGGCGCTCCGCCAACCGCACGACCCGCGCCGCAATCCGATTGGCGACACTCGGCTATGCCCTGCCCGGCGCATTGCTCGCGGTCGGCCTGCTCGCCCCGCTTGGCGTGTTCGATCAGGCAATCACCCGGTTTTCGCGCGATACATTCGGCTTCAACCACGGGCTGTTGCTGACCGGCACAGCGGCGATCCTGGTCTATGCCCTGTCGGTGCGGTTCCTGACGGTCGCGTTCAATTCGGTCAGCAGCGGATTTGAAAAAGTGCCACCTTCGCTCGATGCCGCCGCGCGTTCATTGGGAGCAAGCCCTGGCGCAGTGATGCGGCGCATTCATATTCCGCTGCTCAGCCCCAGCATTGCCGCCGCCGCCGCGCTCGTCTTCATCGATACTTTGCGCGAATTGCCCGCCACGCTGATCCTGCGCCCGTTCAACCTCGAGACACTGGCAACCCGCGTCTATCGCCTGGCCAGCGACGAGAAGCTGGCCGAGGCATCGACCGCCAGCCTGATCATCCTTGTCGCTGGGCTGGTGCCTGTGCTGATGCTCAATCGCGCAGCAAAGGCTGGCTCGCGCTAGTCCGGGACCTGTCAGGCCAACCTGTCGATTGAGCGCGTCATCAGGGCTTGTCCCTGCGCCTGCACTCGTCCACAAAGCCGTTCATATGGCTCGCTTTCCTTTTTCCGCCATCGTCGGCCAAGACGAGATGAAACAGGCGCTGCTGATTGCAGCGATAGAACCAGCGATTGGCGGCGTGATGGTATTCGGCGATCGCGGCACTGGCAAATCGACCGCTGCGCGTGCGCTCGCCGGCCTGCTGCCGCCGATATCCGCAGTTGAGGATTGCCGCTATGGCTGCACCGGCGACCAGCGCGGAACCTGCCCTGATCCGTGCAGCTCAAAGCGGGTTCGCAAGCGCGCCGTGCCGTTTGTCGATCTGCCTTTGGGCGCGACCGAGGATCGCGTGATTGGCGCACTCGACCTCGAAAAGGCGCTGCGCGCGGGCGAGAAATCATTCGAACCGGGACTGTTGGCAAAGGCGCATCGCGGCTTCCTCTATATCGACGAAATCAACCTGCTCGAAGACCACTTGGTAGACTTGCTGCTGGACGTGGCCGCTTCGGGTGAAAACGTGGTCGAGCGCGAAGGATTGTCCGTGCGGCACCGCGCGAAATTCGTGCTGATCGGCAGCGGCAATCCCGAAGAAGGCGAGCTGCGCCCGCAATTGCTCGATCGCTTTGGCCTATCGGTCGAAGTGCGCACGCCGACCGCAATCGATGAGCGGGTCGAGATCATGCGTCGCTGCGGCGAGCAGGAACGCGATGCCGACGCTTTTGCCGAGAAATGGGCCGATGAAGAGGCCAAGATTTTGCGCAAAGTAGCGCGCGGCAAGGCCAAGCTTGCGAAGATGGAAACACCCGACGCGATCATGCAGGATGCCGCTGAGCTCTGCCTGGCCGTGGGCGCGGATGGCCTGCGCGGCGAGCTGACCCTGATGCGGGCGGCGCGCGCTCAGGCGGCGCTGGCTGGCGCTAAAACTGTGCAGCGCAAGCACCTGATTGCAGTCGCGCCCTCGGCTCTGCGCCATCGTCTGCGGCGCGACGTGCTCGACGAGACCGGCTCTACCGTGCGCATCCAGCGCGCGCTTGACGAATTGTTCGGATGAGCGAGCGAGGCTTCGCTGGCGGCCCTCTTGAAGATGCGCTGCTTGCTGCCTGCCTGTTCCTGACATCGCCGCGTGTTCTGGGAGGTTTGCGACTGCGCGGAGGCGGGCCTGCGCGGGACGCAGTGTTGGATTTCATGCGCGAGACCGGAGCCAATCTGCGCCGTCTGCCCAGCCACATCGATGACGAGCGCTTGCTGGGCGGAGTGGACATCGCCGCGAGCCTCGCTGCGGGTCGACAAATCCAGCAATTCGGCCTGCTCGCTGAGGCCAAGGACAGCGTAATCGTGGTCCCGATGGCGGAGAGAATGCCATATGCGCTGGCGGGGCGGCTCGCCCAAGCGAGCGAAGTCGCGACAGACCAAAAACCGCTGGGTCTGGTCCTGCTCGACGATGGGATGACTGCTGAAGAAGCACCTCCCGAGCCCCTGCTCGAACGGGTCGCGTTTCACTGCAACCTCTCACAAGCGATCAGCGCCAATCCCACTGCCCTGCCCGCTACGGATGCAGCGATCCCTTTTCACGCAATTGCCAGCTTGGATCACACAGCTCTGGAAGCGCTTGCCGCGACAGCGACCGCCTTGGGGGTTCATTCACTTCGTCCGCTGCTGTTTGCGCAGGAAGCTGCACGTGCCAATGCGGCTCTTCACGGTCGCAAGGCGGCGAGTGACGCGGACCTGACCGCCGCTGTGCGCTTGGTGCTTGTCCCGCATGCAACGCAATTGCCGCAGGTCGAAAATGAGGCCCATGAGCCTACGCCGCCCGCCGAAAACAACACCGCCGATCAAGAGCCTGCCGACAATGCCGATCCGGGCGAACGCGCTCTGGAAGACATGCTGGTGGAGGCGGCGCAGGCCGCCATTCCCGCCGACCTGCTGGCGCAGCTTTCCGGCGGCAAAGCCAAGCGTCAGGCGCAAGGAAGCGGAGCGGGCCAAAGGCGCAAGTCTACACTGCGCGGCAAGCCTTTGGGCACACGCCAAGGCCTACCACGCGGTGGCGCACGGCTCGCGCTGATCGACAGCCTTCGTGCTGCCGTCCCATGGCAACCATTGCGTCGTCGGGAAATGGGCCGCGAGCTCGCCAACCAAGCCGCTCTTGGCAAAATCATCATGCGCAAGGAAGATTTGCGGGTGAAGCGCTTTGAAGAGCGCACCGGCAGAGTCACGGTCTTTTGCGTCGACGCCTCGGGCTCCGCTGCCGCAGCGCGCCTGGCCGAAGCCAAGGGCGCAGTCGAACTGATGCTGGCGCAGGTCTATGTCACGCGTAGCGAAGTCGCGCTGATCGCCTTTCGCGGTGAGGGTGCCGAGCTGCTCCTGCCACCAACACGCTCGCTCACCCGCGCGCGGCGCGCGCTGGCAGAGCTTCCCGGTGGCGGGGGCACGCCGCTTGCCAGCGGCCTCAATATGACGCGCGATCTAGCCGAGATGATCGCCGCGCGCGGACGCACACCCAGCCTTGTGATCCTGACTGATGGACGCGGCAATATCGCCGCCGATGGCTCGCCCGGTCGCAAGCAGGCGGGCGAAGACGCTGATGCTGCGGCCAAGGCAATCTTGCACAGCGGCGTTGAAGCGCTGGTGATCGATATCGCCGCACGCCCCGGCCCGCACGCGCCAGAATTGGCGCAGAAAATGGGCGCGCGCTTCCTTGCCTTGCCGATGGCCGATGCCAAAATGTTGCACGCCGCCGTCGCCGCTGCAACCGCCAGCAATTCCCAAGCCGCGGCATGAGCCATGCACTCAACTGGGAGCGCGAAGGGCTGATCTGGCCCCACCGCGACACCAGTGAATTCGTGCGCGCAGGCGGCGCGCAATGGCACGTGCAGACGATGGGGAGCGGCCCGCCTGTATTGCTGCTGCACGGCACGGGCGCTTCGTGCCATTCCTGGCGCGGCGTCATGCCGTCACTCGCCGAGAGCCACACCGTGATTGCGCCGGATCTGCCGCGCCATGCCTTTACCACCGGCCACCCACCAGAGGCGATGGCGCTACCCACGATGGCGCGCGCTGTCGGGCGATTGCTTGATGAGTTGGACGTAATGCCAGCAATGATCGTCGGGCATTCCGCAGGGGCAGCACTGGCGCTGCAACTCGCGCTTACCCGCCAGCTTGACGTGCCGCTGATCGGGTTGAACGCGGCGCTGCGCCCCTTTCCTGGCCTTGCGGCGCAATTGTTCCCCGCCTTTGCCAAGATGCTGTTCGTCAATCCGCTGGTCCCGCGCCTGTTTTCAAAGAGCGTTTCGCGGCGCGAGGATGCCGAGCGCTTCCTCGCGCGCGCAACACAGTCGAAGATCGATCAGGTCGGTCTCGATTGCTACGCGGCACTGCTCGCCAATAGCCGACACACAAAGGGCGCGCTGGCGATGATGGCAAACTGGGATTTGCCCGCGCTGCAATCGCGCCTTTCCGCGATCCAAAACCCGGTGCTGCTGGTGCATTCTGCGCGCGACAATGCCGTGCCGATTTCTGCCGCGCGCGAGGCGGCAGAGGCCCTGCCTAATGCGCAGTTGGAGGAGCTGCCGCAGCTTGGTCATCTCGCGCATGAGGAAGACCCGGAGAATGCCGCGCGCCTGATTGCCGCCTTCGCTAGTCTTTATGCAATGCGCGCTTAAAGCGAGCACGGGAGAAACCGATGGAAGGGCACAATTGGGGTTGGATTGAAATCGCGATGTTTTACGGGATCGCGCTAGGGTTCGCAGGGTGGCAATATTGGTCCGTCAGCAAGTCCTTGGAGGAAGATCGCGCAAAACGGTGCGCCAAAGAGGCCGAAAAAGCGGAGAGGAAGTCCGCTGAGAGGGCAGACTAGAATGTGCGGCGCGGCATCCGGAACGGCAGCATGAATTGCACCACGGGCGAAGCGAAGCGGCGCAGATCGAGGCTTTCCTGCACAGCGATCACCGGCTCGCCATAAATCCGCGATGAAACGGTGGAGCGCGCATAAAATGGCGTATCCTCCCACGTCTTCACCACCTTGGCAGAGCCTTGATCCGCGCGGGTTCTGCGCTGCACCTGCCATTTGCTGTTCGGCAATTTCGCCACCATTGGCAGGTCCGCCTGTTCCGGCACACCTGCCTGGTCAAATCGGATAGCGCTGGCAAAGCAAGAGCCGTCGGCGCGCTCGCCTTCATACGATACAACCGCCCCATCGGAGAGGTGCGCGCGAGACCAGTGCCACGAGCGAAACCCCTCTTCGAGCGATTCCGTGCCGCGATTGTGATCGATATATCCGCTGCCGCTCCACGAGATGCCGGGATCACTCATCTCGACCACGATCCGCGCGCGCGGGGCGAGACAATGCCAGATGTGCTTTTCATCAGGATCGAGCGCGAAGCCGACCGGATTGAGCATTTCGGGCACCACCCTTACCCGCCCTCGAACTGGCCTGCGCCACGGCACACCCAGCCGTTTGTCGCGCTCCATAATGTCGATTTCCAACGCTTCACCGGTCCAGCGCACCGCACTCGGTCCGATCGTCAGCGTCTTTGCATCGCGCGCAACATTCTCAGCCGGTCGCTCGGTCATGGCCCAGCGCGCGTCCGGGCCATAAAGCGCGACGTTGAGCGAGGCATGGTCCTCTGGATGCCCGCGCCCGCTGCTCTTGTAATAGGGGGAAAAAACGCTGCCCAGAAAGGCGATAATCGTTAGACCGTACTTTCCGTCGTCGCTGATTGCATCGATGTACCACCACGAATACCCCCCCGGTGGAACCTCCGCATCGAAGCGAGGTCCGAGCATAGTGTGTTCGCAGCCAGTTGCCCGCTTAATGCGGCCATCGGCACGCCCGCGCCGGGATGGGTCGCCCCGCCCGCACAATACAGGCCCGGTATCCTGGTCTTCGGCCCTTGCCGTTGGAACGATGCCGCCCATCCGTGTGACGCCCGACCGTACAGCGCCCCGCCCGTCGACGGGAACAGTCTCTCCCATGTCTGCGGTGTCGCCAGCGAATGAGGCATCGGATTTTCCAGTTCGAGTCCGCAGCGTGTCAGGCTGTTTCTCATCTGATCCGTGCATTGCTCGATCTCCTCTTGGGTGTAGCTGTGCGTGTCGCCATTCGCAGGCGCGTTGACGATAATCTGGATGCGTTCGCGCCTATCGTTTGGGCTGTTCTGGCCGCTTGGCCCGCGTTCAATTGCGGAAGCGCTGCGATCCTGCGCGCAGACATAGGTGGTCGGATCGCTCGGCATCTGGCCGCTGGCAATCTGCTCAAACTCGCGGGCGTAATCGGGCGAGAAGAAGACGTTGTGGTGTTGCAGCGGGAAGCCGGAGGCCTTGGCGTGAGCGAACCAGACGAAGGCGGATAGCGAGCGCTTTTCGCGCTTCAATGCCGGTACGGACCGGCTGGCCTGACGACCGAACTTTCCATCGGCAAGCGCCGCAGGATCGGCATTGCAAATGACCTTGTCAGCCGGGAACAGGTCCCCTGAAACCAAGCGTACGCCGCTGACCGCACTTCGGTCTGTGAGGATTTCGGCAACAGGGTCTTCGAACCGGAAGGTGACGCCTTTGCTCTCCCCCAGTTTGCGCAAGGCATTGGCGAGCGCATTCAGCCCGCCATCGATCAACCAAACGCCCTTTGCCTCGACATGCGCGATCAGCATCAGCGTCGCCGGAGCCTCAAACGGAGACGACCCGCAATAGGTCGAGTAACGCCCGAACAATTGCCGCAGGCGCTGGTCCTCAAAATGCTTGCCGAGCGCATGCCAAATGCTCTCAAAGGGCTTCATCGCCGCCATTTCGGGCAGACGGGTCAGGCCGATCCGCCCCATCATGGGCAACGGCGTGCTCACCTTACCCCCGCGAATGAAAGGTTCATCCAGCACGTTGAAAATGCGCGCCGCTTCTGCGCGAAAAGCGCGGTATCCGGTCGCCGCCTTCACACCCGCAAAATCACCAATCGCCTGCTCGCTGCGGATCGGGTCCGCAAACAGGTCCAGATGCGCCTCGTCATTCCACGCATGCCGCGCGAGCACTTCGGCCCGGCGTACGCTGATATGATCGTCGAGCCGCGCACCGCATTCATGGAAAATGCTGTCGAACACATCGCGCATGGTGAAGACGGTCGGACCGGCATCTACGGGCTGACCATCAACCTCGACCCGGCGTGCCTTTCCGCCGGTCCATGCCTCTTTTTCGAAGACGGTGACCTCATGCCCGCGCGCGGCCAGCAGGGCCGCACTAGCCAGCCCACCAATACCCGCTCCAATAATTGCGACTCGCGCACTCAAAGGCATCTCTCCTGTGCAAGATGATTGACCTTTACAGTCAATATGTCCAATCTTTTGGACATATGCGCTGTGACGAACCCCAGAACTGATGGCCAAACCCACTGTGCGAGAACGCTGGGCAACGCGGCGCAACGCCGTAATCGGCAGCGCAAAATTCCAGCATTGGGCTTCGCGCATTCCCTTTATGCGCGGGGTCGCTCGCAGACGCGCGGCGGGCATGTTCGACTTGATTGCAGGCTTTGCCTATTCAAAGGTGCTGTTCGCAATGGTCGAGAGCGGTTTGATCGACACCCTAGCCGAAGGCGCGCGCGACCTGCCTGACATTGCAAAGTCGGCTGAGCTGGAGGAAACCGCGACCGACCGCCTTATGCGGGCCGCCGCTGCGCTCGACCTGGTGGAAGAGGTCGCACTCGATCGATGGATGCTGGGTGAGCAAGGCGCAGCGCTCCATTCCAATTCCGGTGCAAAGGCGATGATCCGCCATCACCGACTGCTTTACCGCGACC
>JBCBDF010000052.1:0-11746 GCA_038529875.1 Pseudomonadota bacterium
GGATGAAATGGGTAGAGATACGGTGAAAGTGCTTCCTTGACCAGGCTGACTGGTAACTGTGATGGTGCCTTTGTGGGCTTGGGCAATGGCGGTTGAGATCGCAAGTCCTAACCCCGAATTTCCTGTCTGTCGAGATCTGGCTGTATCCACCCGATAAAACCGGTCAAAGATTTTTGCCTGGTCTTCCGGTACAATTCCCACACCAGTATCCGTCACTAAAATAAGTGCTTGCTGCTGCTGTTGTTGAGCTGCCTGCGCCTGCTGAATTGCCTGCGCCTGCAGGAGGACTTGCTGGATCTGCTGATACAGCGCAACCGTATTGCGGTTCGGCTGCCAGCCCTGCGGCGGAACGATCTGCACGCTCGGCACCTTCGCATTCAGCGAAGTGGTTACCTGCTGAGTAATATCGGCCTGCTGAGGCGCATACACAATCGCCTCAGGCGACACGATCATCTGGATCGATTGCGCCTGCACAACCTCCTGCAGAGCGGGGGAGTATTGCGCCAGGATCTGCTCAACCGCATAGATGCGCGCGCCATCGATTTGCGCGCTAAGCCCCTGAATTTCCTGATCGATCGCCTGGATACGGGTAGCCTGCGGAGTGCCGGCAGCGGCAGTCTGCTCAGCCTGATCGAGATCGCCATCACTGTTGGTGTCGAGCTGACGGAGCAACGTCTGGCGCTCCTCACTGCGTGTGCGGCGCGTATCGATCTGCGGTTTATACGTCGTCGAAACCTGCTGATACGCGTTCTGGAATGCAGTGGTGCCAATTATCACGCTGGGCGTGTCGATAGTAGCGATATTGCCCTGTACCTGCGCGGTCGCTGGCGCAGCAATGGTGGTTGCAAGGGCGAGGCTCGCAGCAGCGAGCGATGTGGCAAAGAATTTCATTAGAACTGAGTTCCTACGTTGAATGAGAATGTTTTAGTGTCGTCGCCCTCGACCGTACGCAGAGCATGCGCGAGGTCGATCCGGAACGGACCGAAGGGCGAATTCCAATTGACGCCGATGCCGACGGTTACGCGCGGCGAGATGGAATCGCCGAGGAATACTTCCTCGAATGCGCCCGGCACTCGTGTGTTGGCTGTGCCATCGGGGGCAACCGCATCATCGGTCGGGTTGCCGTTTGCATCGACGAATGGAGCGACAGATGTAAGGATTGGCATTGTCACATTGAACAATGCACCAACATCGACAAATACAGATGGCCGTAATCCGAGTTCGCGAGCACCCGTGCCCAGCGGAATTTCCAGCTCGGCGCGACCAAGATAATAGCTCCGTCCACCAATCGCATCGTCTTGGATCTGATCGCGATTCGCTATCGGTAGTAAATTGCCATCATCATCGAAAGGAATCCGCAGCACGCGCGGGCCAACACCGCGAATATCGAAACCGCGGATCTGCGGTTCGCCCAGGAAGAAACGGTCGGTCAACAAGATATCGTCAACGCCTGCCCCCCCGCGCTCTTCGAGCGGGACAATCGAGCCACCTTCGGCCGAAAGCGAGAAAATGAAGCCGCTTCCGAGGCTGAAATACTGCACGCCCTTACCACGGACACGCACATATTTCACATCGCCGCCGAGCCCGGCAAACTCGGTCGAAAAAGACACGTTTGCACCGCGTGACGGGCGAACACGCGAGTTTAGCGTGTTGTAGGCCAAGCTCAGGCCGAGAATTGAGCTAAGACGCTCACCCAGCGCATCACACAGGAAGCGGCCTGCGCGGAACGGATCACAGACATCGTCAGGGCTGTTGCCACGTATGCCATCCGAATCGAGATCGGTGAAGAAAACCCTCGGATCGAGAGTAATATCATCGTAATTGAGCGTGTAGCTCGCAACCAGCGACGTAAATTCTGTCAGAGGCACGCCGCCTCTGATCGAGAAACCGGTAGTCGACTGCTCGAATGTCCGGGTGCGGTCGCTGCTCTGGAAGTTGAAGCTCTCAAAATCACGCCGATAGATGTCGATCCCGGCCGATATATTCCGATCGAACACATATGGATCGGAGAAACTCAACTGAGCCGAACGCGAGAAACGCGAATAGTTAAGGCTGAGGCCAACGGTTTGGCCGCGCCCGCGGAAATTGCGCTGACGGATCGAGCCCGACAGGATGAAGCTCTCGATCGAAGAAAAGCCCGCCGAAAACTGCAGTTCGCCGGTCGGCTGTTCTTCGACATTCGCCTCGAGCACGATCCGGTCGGGCTGACTGCCCTCGACCTGGTTAACCTCGAAGTTTTCCTGGAAATAACCCAGCGAATTGATCCGCGCGGTTGTCCGTTGGACCCCCAACGAGTTGAACGCATCGCCTTCGCTGATACGGAATTCGCGGCGGATCACCTTGTCCTGTGTCAGCGTGTTGCCATTGACATCAACCCGCTCGACATAAACGCGCGGCGCCTGACGCAGCACGAAATTGACATTCATCGTCAGGCTGTCTTTGTCGCGACGGAATTGCGGCTGAACATCGGCAAAAGCATAGCCGAACGAACCGGCCAGGTCTGACAGCTGTTCGACCGTATCCTCGACGGATTTCGCATCGTACCAATCACCGGACTGCATCGGCAGACGGGCAGCAAGAGCATCTCCGTCAAAATCGCGCAGCTGGCTCTCGACTTCAACCTCGCCGAATTTGTAGCGGTCACCCTCTTCCAGCACATAGGTGATGATGAAGTCTTCTTTGTCGGGGGTCAGCTCTGCGACGGCTGAAACAACGCGGAAATCAGCATAGCCTTCAGTCAGGTAGAACTGCCGCAACTTCTGTTGGTCAAACGCAAGCCGATCGGGATCGTAGCTGGTGTTGGAGCTGAAAAAGCGAGTGAGGCGCGCTTGCTTCGTCACCATCTCGCCGCGCAGCTCACCGTCGGAAAACGCTTCGTTGCCGATAATGTTGATCTGGCGAACCTTGGACTTCGGCCCTTCGCTGATCTCGAATACGATATCGACGCGGTTCTGCGGCAGTGTCACCATCTTCGGCTCGACTGTTGCTGCGAACCGGCCCTGGCGCTTGTAAAGCTCGATGATACGAGCCACGTCGGCTCGAACCTTGGACCGAGTGAAAATCTGGCGCGGTGAAAGCTTGATCTCAGGCAGGATCTTGTCCGCCTTGATCCGCTCATTGCCTTCCAGCACGATACGGTTGATCACCGGGTTTTCCGTCACGTTGATGACGACATTGCCGCCATCATTGCGGATCGAGAAGTTCGAAAACAGCTCGGTCGCGCCCAGATCTTTCAGCGCCTCATCAGCCGCCACCGTGGTATAGGGCTGGCCCACCCGCAGGCGGATATAGCTGAGGATCGTGGTCGGCTCCAACCGCTCGGCACCAACGACGCTGATCGAATTGATCGTCTGCACGACGGGTGCAGGGGGCGGAGCGGGCGTTGTCTCAGCCTGCTCCGCAGGTTGCGCCACTTCGCTCTCGGCCTCGGCCTCTCCCTCGTCCTGCGCGAATGCGGCCTGCGGGAGGCCCGCAAGCGCACTGGTGCACAAGAGCGCGATGGAGAGCCGCCCGGCTGACTTAACAGACACGGCGTGTGTCTCGCTGCATCGATTCATGAAGTAAGTGTTCCCGTCTAACCCGTTTCAATCACGCACGCCTTCCCCGGGGCGCGATTCCATTAGGCTGTTACAGCACAGGTCTCGCCTGTGCCCGATGCCGCCAGAGCAATCAAGCGGGCAGGCCCGCCAATAGCCGTTCATCTGTCTCCTTTCCCCGGTTAACTGCCAAATAGTGGCCCGAGGACCGGCAGAGACACGAGGTCATTAAATGTCACGACCACCATGAAGATCAGCACGAATGCTATCCCGCCTCGATAGGCATATTCGGTCGCGCGCGGACCCACTGGCTTCTTACGAACCGCTTCTGCGGCATAAAACGCCAAGTGTCCGCCATCGAGTGCGGGGATTGGCAAGAAGTTGATGAATGCCAAATTAAGCGAGATGAGCGCGACGAAATTGACGAAGGACACCAGCCCCAGGCTCAGCTGCTCACCAGAAATCTTGGCGATCTTTACCGGGCCACCCAATTCCTTGATCGAGCGGTCGCCCGTTATGATCTGCTTGATGCCGGTCACCATCATCTTGGTGATTTCCCAGCATTGTTCGGTGGCAAGCGGGATCGATTGCAGCACGCCAACGTCCTTGAAGACATATTCAGCAGCCACCGGAGCCACGCCGATAAGCCCAACTGTGCCAGCATTTCCAAACGCGTCAGTCTGTTCAACGCTTGCGATGGTTACGGGAATTTCGACCTCGGCACCGCCGCGTTCGACCTCGATCACCACTGATTTGTTCGGATAGAGCGCAATCTGGTTGCGAATGTCATCAAAGTCCTGGATCGGCTCGCCATCGATTTCGACAATCGTGTCACCGACTAGTAGCCCTGCGTCACGCGCAGCCGACTCCTCAGAAAACTCACCAATTGTGCGGGAATCGACATCGCTCTCGATCGTTGGCTGACCAAATATGGTGAAGAACGCCGCAAAGATCGCGATGGCCACCACCAGGTTCGTTACCGGGCCGGCTGCGACGATCAGCGCGCGCTTCCATAAAGCTGCGTGATGGAAACTGCCCTCTTGCGCAGCGGCATCCGCCTGCGAGATCGCATCGGGATTGGGAATGCTGGATGGGTCCATATCACCCTTGAACTGGACATATCCACCCAGCGGCAAGGCCGAGAGCTTCCACCGCGTGCCGTGCTTGTCGGTCCGCCCGAGCAGCTCCTTGCCGAACCCTACCGAGAACGCCTCTGCTTTTACGCCGAACCAGCGGCCGACGAGATAATGGCCCAGCTCATGCACTGTGACCAGCGGCCCAAGCAGCAGGATAAAGCCGACGGCGTACATCCAGAAGGGTGGCGATTCAAACAAGGGCGGTACTCTCCAAAACTGCGCTTGCACGCGCCCGAGCCTCGGCATCGACGCTCAAAACGTCGTCAAGGCTGCGCGGTGTAGCGGCGCTATAGCGATTTAAGACATCTTCCACCACTACCGCGATCCGTGTGAACCCTATCTGACCGGCCAGAAACGCGGCGACCGCCACTTCGTTGGCCGCATTGAGCGTCGCAGGAGACCCACCGCCAGCCTGGATCGCCTCGCGCGCCAACCGGGTCGCAGGAAAGCGGGCTTCATCCGGCTGAAAGAAAGTCAGCTGGCCAATGCTGGCGAGATCAAGCGGCTCCATTGGCGTGTCCATGCGCGCTGGATGCGCAAGGCACGAGGCAATCGGCACCCGCATATCGGACGGGCCAAGCTGCGCCAGCGTCGAGCGATCGCGGTACTCAACCATCGAATGAATCACGCTTTGCGGGTGAACCACGATGCCGAGCCGATCGAGCCCAACGGGGAATAGGTGATGGGCCTCAATGAACTCCAGCCCCTTGTTCATCATCGTCGCGCTATCGACGCTGATCTTTGCGCCCATATCCCAATTGGGGTGAGCGACAGCTTGCTTGGGCGTGGCTGCATCCAATTGCGCCTGAGACCATTCGCGAAAAGGGCCGCCGCTTGCGGTGAGCGTGATCTTTGCCACATCGGCAATGTCGCTGCCCGCAAGGCACTGGAAAATCGCGTTGTGCTCTGAATCGACAGGGAGCAGCGTCGCTCCGTGCTTGGCTACCTCTGCCGTCATGACGTCGCCGGCGGAAACCAGGGCTTCCTTGTTGGCGAGCGCGACTGTTCCACCGCGCTCAATAGCAGTCATCACCGGGGCTAGTCCGGCGCAACCGACAATCGCGGCAACAGTCAGATCGACCGGGCGAGCCGCCGCATCGCACAGCGCCTGCGCTCCGCCAGCCGCCTCGATCCCGCTGCCACTGAGCCCCTCGCGCAATTCGGCAAGGCAGCTCTCGTCGCCCACAACGGCCAGCTTTGCGTCGAATTCACGCGCGAGCTTTGCCAGCTCTGCCGCCGAGCAATTCGCAGTCAACGTGTCGACCTGCCAATCCGCGCGATTGCGCCGGATCAGATCGAGCGTCGATGCGCCGACAGAGCCAGTTGCTCCCAAAATCGAGATAGAGCGAGGCGTGGTAAGCGAGCGGGTCATGCTGGATGAATAGCCCAAAGCAGGCTGCTCGCAATGGCAACCGGCAACAATCCGTCGACCCGGTCAAAGACGCCGCCATGCCCGGGGATCAAATTTGAAGAATCTTTCATACCCGCACGTCGTTTAATCCAGCTTTCGAAAAAGTCGCCGGATTGCGCCACGACTGCAAGCGTTGCTCCGATTGCGAAGGCGATGAAAAGCATCGGGCGAAAAACCAACTCCCCCATGTTCCATACAAAGAACCCAGCCGACACAAGCCCTGCCGCCAGCATTCCGCCCAACAGCCCCGCCCACGTTTTCGAAGGGCTGATTGAAGGCGCAATCTTGGGGCCACCAATCGAGCGACCGCTGAAATAGGCGCCAACATCGGTCGCTACCACGACGCTTATCACGCCGATGACAACCTCAACCGGGAGCTTAATCAGCGAGTATGCCGCAAGCCCAATATACGCCCCGCCAAGCAGCAACGCGATCAAGCGCGCGGCCCTGCCCTCAAACCCCAACAGCGCCAACCGGCCGAACTCCGTGACGCAAAGCACACTTACCAGCAGCACGAACAGGTCAAACCACACCCCGCCAGCCCACAGCGCCGCACCCGCAATGATCACCATGACGACTGCCGATGCCAGCCGCACCGGCAGGTCTGACTTTTTCTTGGGGGCAGCAGCGCTATCCATTTCTGTCACCCTGAACTTGGTTCAGGGGCCATCCCCGGCTCTTTACCTGCAAATATGGCGCAGGCGATGGATGCTGAAACGAGTTCAGCATGACGTTTGGCAGATAGTACTCAGCGTCCGCCAAAACGCCGCTCCCGATTGGCGAAATCGTCAAGTGCCGCCTGCAAATGCTCGGGCTTGAAGTCCGGCCAGAGCGTGTCGACGAACAGCATTTCGGCATAGGCCGATTGCCACAGCAGAAAATTCGACAGGCGCACCTCGCCGCTGGTGCGGATCAACAGGTCGAGCGGCGGCAGGTCAGCGGTGTCGAGATGCGCGCTGATCGCCTCTGGCGTTACTTCGCCAATCGAAGCCGCCTTTGCCGCCGCGCGGGCGATTTCATTCTGCGATCCGTAATTGAGCGCGACCGCCAGAGTTTGCGAACCCTTACTGGTCTGCTCCAGCGCGTCTTCCAACATGGCAACGATGTCTGGCGCGAGCCCCTGCCAATCGCCGATAATCTTCAACCGCACATCATTGGCGATAAATTCAGGCAAATCCGATTTGATGAACTTGCGCATCAAATTCATCAGGTCGTCGACCTCGTCATTGGACCGTTTCCAGTTTTCGGACGAGAATGCATAGAGTGTCAGGCAATCGAGCCCCATGCCTTCGACGTTGCGCACAAGTTCGCGCACCGCCTCGACACCGCGCTGATGGCCAATGGCGCGCGGGAGGGCGCGCTTCTTGGCCCAGCGGCCATTGCCATCCATGATGATCGCGACGTGTTTCGCTGTCGGACTTTCAGACCCCATGATTTAGAACACCGTTCGTCCTGAGCCTGTCGAAGGGCGTGCATTCCTCTCGCCTCCGCCGCATACTTCGACAAGCTCAGCATGAACGGAGGCGGAGGGTGGCACTACCCTCACTGGGTCAGGATCTCCTGTTCCTTTTTCGCCGCAGCATCATCCGCCTCCGCGACATATTTGTCGGTCAGCTTTTGCACGTCATCTTCGTGGCGCTTGCGCTCATCTTCGGAGATGTCCTTCGACTTTTCATCGGCCTTCAACGCCTCCATCCCGTCACGCCGAACATTGCGGATCGCGATCTTGGCGTTCTCCGCATATTGCCCGGCCAGCTTCGCTAGCTCCTTGCGGCGTTCTTCGGTCAGGTCTGGCATTGGCAGGCGCACGGTCTGGCCATCGGTCATCGGGTTGAGGCCGAGATTGGCCTTGGTGATGCCCTTCTCTACCGCGCTGACGTTCGATTTGTCCCACACCTGCACGCTGAGCATGCGCGGTTCGGGCGCAGAAACGGTCGCAACCTGGCTAAGCGGCATCATCGCGCCATACACTTCGCACACCACAGGATCGAGCAGGGTGGTGTTCGCACGGCCCGTGCGCAATCCCCCAAGGTCCCCCTTCAGCGATTCAACCGCGCCATTCATTCGGCGCTCGATATCGGCCTTATCGTATTGAGCCATGTCTGATCCCTTCTTTGGGGCTAGTATGCGCCGTGATTGATGCTGAACGCTTCACGGCAAGAAGATTCGCGAAATTCGGGCTGGTAGCCCCGGATAAGCGTAGCGACGTAGTCCGTGGAGCGTTCAGCATCAACCCAATAGGCTGAGTGGATTTGCCCGATTGCTGCGTCACTCGTCGGTCACGATGATCATGTATCGCTCTCATCCTCGTTCCTCACACCCGGGCAAATCCACTCCAGTCACGGAGCATCCCAGCCCCAAAGAAGGGATCAAGAGGCTTCCTCTTTCACTATTGTTTGCACGCCATCACCGTCCAGGACGCGGGCGACATTCCCTTTTTCGCGGATCGAGAACACCACTATCGGGATATTGTTCTCACGGCAAAGCGCAACCGCTGTGGCGTCCATAACCTTGAGGTTATCGGACAGCACCTGATCATAGCTGATCGTGTCGAAACGGGTCGCATCGGGGTTGTGCTTGGGATCGCTGTCGTAAACCCCGTCAACGCTGGTCCCCTTCATCAGCGCGTCGCAATTCATTTCCGCCGCGCGCAAAGCTGCGCCGGTGTCAGTTGTGAAGAACGGATTGCCCGTGCCGGCCGCGAAGATAACGATCCGGCCTTTTTCAAGGTGTCGCTCTGCGCGCCTGCGAATGTATGGCTCGCACACAGTGCTCATCGGGATGGCTGATTGCACGCGCGTGGGAACGCCCGCTTGCTCCAGCGCATTCTGCATGGCGAGCGCGTTCATGATGGTCGCGAGCATACCCATGTAGTCGCCAGTGGTCCTGTCAAGCCCGCGCGCCGCACCCGCCACCCCGCGAAAGATATTACCGCCGCCGATGACGAGGCAGACCTCAAGCCCGCTGTCTTTGGCAGCCTTCACTTCCTCGGCGAGTCGGGCGACATAGGCTGGATCAATCCCGTAATCCTGCTCCCCCATCAAAACTTCACCTGAGAGTTTCAGGAGGACGCGTTTGTATTCGGGAAGGGCCATTGCTGGTGTGCTCGCTGTTGGGGTTTGGGCGTTGCGCAGCCCTTATCCGGGCGGCGAGGCGCTGCCAAGGGGCATGACCGGATTTGCACCCCACCCTTGCGCTGGAGGCATGGCTGGGCAAAGACAGCGCAAGATGCGGCGTCGGCTATTCCTTATTGCACTGGTCTTAAGTGTTCTCGTGCTGACGAAGGCCTGGTTCGACACGATGGGTGATCCCGTTGTCCAGCGAGCAGAGATAGAGAGCGATGCGCTGGCGGTGGGCGCATCCCCGATAACCATTGCCCTGATTAGCGACATTCACGTCGCGGGGCCGGATATGCCGCCCGAAAGGCTTGCGGACATTGTCCGCCAGATCAACGCGCTCAAACCCGATTTGGTAGCGATTGCCGGAGATCTCGCTAGCGAGAAACGCACCGCGACGCATGTGTATACAGCGGCAGAGGTAGTCGCACCTTTGGCCAAGCTCGATGCACCATTGGGCACGGTTCTGGTCCCTGGTAATCACGACCATTGGTTTGATTGGCCCGCACTTCAGAGCGAACTGAACGGCATCGACAATACTACGGTGCTTGCGAACGAAGCCGTGCAAATTGGTCCGCTGGTGATTGGTGGAGTAGACGACGACTTCACCGATCGAGCCGATTTAGCTGCAACGGTTGATAGCATGGCCAAGCTTGAAGGCGCCCGCGTCGTCTTAACCCATAGCCCCGACATCTTTCCCCAAGTGCCTGTGGACGTCGACGCAGTCTTGGCGGGGCACACACATTGCGGGCAGATTGCTTACCCTTGGGGAGGTTCGCCAGCGACCATGTCAGACTACGGCGACCTATATGCTTGCGGTGTGGTGGAACAGCATAACAAGACGCTCATCACCACTGCGGGGCTCGGCACGAGTTTGTTGCCAATCCGCCTGTTCACCCAGCCGGAGATTTGGCTCATAACAATTCGGCCGCCGAACCCATGGAGGTCCGACGGCCGTAATTCGTTTGGCTCAATGAGCCTAGAAGGTTCGGGAAGACTTAGCCCTTAACCGCAGCGGCAACTTCAGCTGCGAAGTCTTCTTCTTCCACTTCGATACCTTCACCGAGCTGGAAGCGGACATAGTCCTTAAGCTCGATCGAGCCGCCAGCGTCCTTGCCGGTCTTGGCAACAACGTCTGCGACAGACGATTTGTTGTCCATCACGAACATCTGGCTGAGCAGCGCGTTCTCTTTCGCGAACTTCTTGATCGCGCCTTCGACCATCTTTTCCTGCACGTTCTCGGGCTTGCCGCTTTCAGCAGCCTTTTCCTGAGCAATCGCGCGCTCACGCTCAATCACAGCGGGATCGAGGCCGTCAGCGTCGAGCGCCTGCGGGAACATCGAGGCGATGTGCATGGCGAGCTGCTTGCCGAATGGCTCCAGCACGTCTGCGCCAAGGTCGCTTTCGAGTGCAACCAGAACGCCGATCTTGCCGAGACCCTCGGCTGCCGCGTTGTGGACGTAAGAGACAACAGCGCCCGATCCGACCGAAACGGTTTTCATGCGACGGATCTGTTGGTTCTCGCCGATGGTCGCGACATTGTCGGTCAGCTTGTCAGCCACTGTGCCGCCATCGGGGTAAGCCGCAGCCTTCAGCGCTTCGACATCGTCGCTATCCTGCGACAGGGCCACCGCAGTGGTCTTGCGCACGAAATCCTGGAACTGGTCGTTCTTGGCAACGAAGTCCGTTTCAGAGTTCACTTCAACGGCAACGCCCGAAGTGCCCGAAACGGCAACGCCGACGAGACCTTCAGCCGCGGTACGGCTGGACTTTTTCTGAGCGGTCGCAAGGCCCTTGGCGCGCAGCGCGTCAACAGCAGCTTCGATATCGCCGCCCGCTTCCACGAGCGCCTTCTTGGCATCCATCATGCCTGCGCCGGTTTTCTCGCGCAGGGTCTTCACATCGGCGACGGTGAAATCAGCCATGGAGAGTTCCTTTTCAAATATGTCTGGGGCGCCGGGCCCGATTGTTCGGAGTTCCCGGCGCTCTAATCAGAAGAATGTGACGTGCGATTGACCTTGCCTGTTGAGCAAAGCGCCGCGCGCCCGATTGCGTTTTCGCAGATTAAGCGGTTTCAGCAGCCGCTTCTGCAGGAGGCTGATCCATCGAGCCGACATCTGCGCCCGAATCTTTGACAGCGCCGCCACGACCCGCCATCGCCGCATCGCCGATTGCCTGGCAATACATGCGCACGGCGCGGGTGGCATCGTCATTGCCCGGCACAGGGAAAGCGATACCGGTCGGATCGACATTGGTATCGAGCACCGCGATCACCGGAATGCCGAGCACGGCTGCTTCCTTGATAGCGAGGTCTTCCTTGTTGGCGTCGATCACGAACATCACGTCCGGAATGCCGCCCATATCGCGGATGCCGCCAAGTGACATTTCCAGCTTGTCGCGCTTACGGGTGAGCTGGAGGACTTCTTTCTTGGTTAAGCCGCTGGTGTCGCCTGAAAGCTTTTCCTCAAGCGACTTCAATTCTTTGATCGAACCGCTGATGGTCTTCCAGTTGGTCAGCATGCCGCCGAGCCAACGGTGGTTCACGAA
>JBCBDF010000053.1:0-11585 GCA_038529875.1 Pseudomonadota bacterium
AACCGGATATCCGCAAGGACAATGCGCGCTTGAGCAGTGTGTCGCAGCCAGCCATTTCGAGCCCAACCTCGGGATCGGCCCGTGAAGCGATTGCATCGTTGATCAGATCGTAGGACGTGAATAGTGCATCCGCCCTGATCTGCAACATGGTCAGCTTGAGATTGTCTGCCTGAAGCGATGACGTTCCGCACAGACCGGTTGGCTGACGGTTGAGCATTAATGTGCATAAGCGCTGCAATCTGCGCGAAGACCGCAACACGCCGCCCTGAACAATCCGCAGCGAAGAAGGCTCTATCGCTGCGGCAGGCACAGCCGGGAGCGAGGATGACGGCAAGCGCAACGTCTCGAGCCTTGAGAGCAACTCTTGCAGGCGATCCCTCAGCCAAACGCCCCCCTCGCTCGCTGCGCCGAGGGCGCTTCGTCTATAGGTCCGCTGGCGGGCAGTTGGAGCAGCGAGGGTTGGCATGGCGATCAGGCCGCGCGCGTTGCGAGTAGCGCGGGGCGGACACCAGAGGGGATGTGGCGTTGAACGGCGCGCGCCATGGCTTCCGAGGCCGCCTTGTCGAAGTCGAATTCATTTTCGCCATGCCCGCTCATATCGGACGCCACGTCATCCATGGTTCGCACGAGCCGCTTGGCCAGCTCGAACTGCACTTCGGCGTGCGGTAGGGCTTCCATTTCCCGGCCCATGAGCCGACCGAGCAGACCGCGACCAATACCCGATTGCAGCACCGCAGACAAAGGGTTGCCGCCACCACGTAAAAAGCCGCCCAGCGCGCGGCCCAGATTGAACCGGGACCGGCCACGGCCCCTGCGTCCGCGACGCATGCGCCGCCCTCCGCTCCGCCGACGGCCGCCAGAACCGCCCCCGCCGAGAATGGAACCGAGCGCATTGCCAGCTATTCCGCCGATTGCTGTGCCTGCGCCCGGAATGATGCTGCCAATACCCGCGCCTACCAGCGGTGCCGCCTTGGCCAGCAATGGGCGAGCAAACTTGACGAGTTTCTTCGCGCCCTTGAATATCTTCCCCAGAAACTCTTCGGCCTCTTCGTTGGTTTCCAGAGACATGAGGTCACTGGCAAACTGCTCAACTTCGGCTTCGGTCAGGCGGCGCCCATGGCCAGAACCCTCGTAGGTTTCATAGTCCACGTCTTCGAAATCGTAGCCGCCTATGGCCTCGTATTCGTCATCGAAGTTGAACCCCAGTTCATCGTCGTAATAGCGGTCTTCGGCTTCGAGCTCTTCGTCAAGATAGTCCTCGTACTGCTGCTCAAGCTCGAACTCATCTTGCGCTTCATCCGCTTCGTCCTCCATCGAATGGAGTACAAGTTCATTGAGCGCTAGATCTGCGGAACGCATTGGAGGTCTCCTTCTGGCTGAAATTTCCAGAGACGCACTGCAATCCGCATGCCAAATAGTCACATCGGCTTAAATATCTGAATATCGATATTATTTAGTCGAAGACGTTCTATGGGATAATCGTCCTGTGCTGCACCATCTTGCAAATCACTGCACTAGTTTGCAGCCACATTCACCTGCGATGGCGCGCCATTCAGGCGGTTGTAGATCGTCCTTTCCGACACGCCGAGCTGCCGCGCCGCCCGTCTGACCAGCTGCGTTCGCTTCTCGTTCGGATGTGAGACGGCAAGCTGCTGCAGTTTCATCTCGACCGCGCGCTCGCTGCATGCCGACACAATCTCGTCAAGTGGTCGCGACGCTCTCACAAGTCCGGAGATGAACGATGCTGATCTTGGCTTTGCAGCGTGCTGCTCGGAGGCGCAAAGCACCGCAACCGGCAGATCCGCAAGGCGAACCAGCCCGGTCTGGTATGCGCGTGCAGCGGCAATGCGGGCTACCATTTCGAGCTGCCTGACATTGCCGGGCCAACTTGCCTGGCAAAGCGCCTCCTCGACGCCATCTTCCAGTTCGACTTCAGCGCCTCCGTGACGCGAAAGTAGTTCGCGAAACAGCGGTTCTATATCTTCGTTTCTGTCAGCCAGCGACGGCATTTCGACGCGAACGCCGTCGAGCCGATGGAACAGATCGGCCCGAAAATTGCCTTCCTGGACGGATTGAGGAAGTCGTTTGTTGGTAAGAGCGAGAACGCGGCATTCAGCTTCGAAAGATTTGTCCGAGCCTACGGGCCGAAACGTCATCTCCTGCAACACACCAAGCAGCGATGGCTGCATTGCCATGGGCAGTTCGCCAATCTCGTCGAGCACGAGGCATCCACGTTTTGCACTCGTCAACCCGCCCATCCGTTCGTGCTCGGCGCCGGTAAAGGCGCCTTTCAAATGACCGAACAGGTCGCTGGCGAAAAGTTCAGGGGTCGCTGCGCCACAATCGACCGTCTGAAAGGGGTGCTGGCAATGGACAGCATCAAGCGCGTGTATGGCCCTCGCAGCCAGCATTTTGCCGGTTCCGGATTCCCCGAGCACCAAGACCGGAAGCTCCGGCAGTTCGGCGGCTGCAACGATCTGACGTCGCGCATTGCGAATGGCGGGCGAGTTGCCGACCAATCCAACCTCTTGAATCAGGCGCTTTTCGCTTACCCATTTGGCTTGCGCGCTCGCGACCGCATGACTGATGGCGGTTTGCGAAACCGGGACCACGTCGCAGGCTCCGAGCGCAAGCAGGCGACCGATCCGCGCGGCCTTGCTGGTATCAATCACCGCGATGACATAGCCGCTTCCCGCTGCCTGCTCGCTTACTGCAACTTCTAATTCACGACTGTTGGTGATGATGAGTTCGGATACGAATTGGGCCAACGCGTCGAGCCACGCCGGCCGCTTGTCGCTCGCGGCGACGATTACCGTTTCTCCCTCGTCCCGGTTCAATGGTCTCTTCCCGAGCAAAGAAGACAGCATACCACAGCTACGGCTGCCTGACCAAGCCAAGGATCAGAGCTTACAAGTCTCAAACTTATGGAGGTCATTCATGTTTGAACTCCAGGCAGATACCGCGAATGGTGCTAACCCTTTATCCGATGTTACCAAGCACGCCATTTTTTGTCGCAGGGTCAAGCCCGAATTATGTCAAAGTCTGTTCTCCTTGGCCGGAATGGCCGCGGAGAATGTCCGCTTTCAGGACCTAAGATCTGGGATCGCTACGTCTGGGACTGGGGCGCAAAGCGGACTGCCTGCAATCGCATTAGCCGGGACTTTCCTTCCTTTCTGACCGCCAACGCCGCGACTCAAAACCGCTTCACGAAATGCTGGCCTCGCCGAGCTGTGCGCTGTTGGCCTTTCTTGCTGAAGGTGTTGGCACATTCTCAAGTCCGATTGCCGTCTGAGCCAATCCAGCGCGCTCGTTGATCGCTGACACAAGCTTAGCGCGGTCATTGGTGTAGACGGCGACCGACTCCTTCGCCCGCGAAACGCTGACATAGAACGACTTCTGATCGACGAGATTGGTCGCCTTGCTGTCGGCGTGGATGAGCACATGATCGGCGGTGCGGCCTTGGGCGGCGTGGGCTGTCTCCACATAGGCATGACGGATATGCTGATCGCGAGCGCTGTCCAGGTGCAAAACCTGACTCTGGCCGCGCGCGTTTCGGATTGTGGCCGTTCGTGACTGCTCGTCGATGGCAGTCACCGTTCCGCGACCGCCGTTGACCCGGCTCAATTCACGGTCATTGCGGGTGAACTGGACCCGGTCACCTGATTTCAGTTCGAGCGATTGCTCGCTGAAGGCCTGCACCCTGCTCGAGCCCCATTGTCGCAAGCGCCAGTCGATGTCGCGCCCATCTTCGGCCCGCAGCGTTATCGCCGCTCTGGTCGGATCAATCTGCTCGACCCGATAGGCCTCGCTTCGCGATACGCCCTTGTCGGCATAGTCCCGCGTGAAGCGCACCACGTCGCTACGCTCATAGGCCAGCGGATCGCGGGCTTCGGTGCAGGAAAGACCCTTGCTGACGAGGCTTCGAATGGTCGTTGTCGGCCCCGAAAGTGCGCCAACTTTTTCAAGGTTCTTTCGGATGTCTGCTGTCAGAGTGTCGCGTCCATCGCGCGATGGCTCAATGACGAGGGTGCGCAAGCGCTGCGTGTCATCAAGAGCGGCGTAGGCTTTGGCGACGGCTGCAAACCGTTCGGCGCGATCTGTATTCTCAATTATCCTGCCGCCACCACTATCGAGCGCTGCCAGCGCCTTGCGCGCGTCGCCTTCGATTGAGGCCTGAACAGTTTCTTTCGCCGCCACATTGGTCTGTCGGACAATCTCATCGAGCCTGGCGCTCTGCATGCCAGCTTCCTGCAGTTGAGCGAAGGCGGCACCGGCTCCGACCGATCCCAATTGCTTCACATCGCCCACCAGTACGATCCGGGCGTCCTGCTTCGCGCCCATCTCCAGCAGTGTCGCCATATCTCGCGCAGAGAGCATTGAGGCTTCGTCCACGATCCACACTCCACCTTTCTGCATCCTCGCATGCCCGATCAAATGCTTCGCAACCGTATCGCCGCGCATGCCGAGTGCATCGCCAAGGCTTTTGGCTGCCGAGGCGGTAGGAGCGAGGGGAGTGACCGCCAATCCCTTTGCCTTGGCGGCGTTGGCGTATGCGGCGAGAACGGTGGTGGTTTTTGCGGTCCCGGCATAGCCTTGGAGGGCGGCAATCCTGTTCGGACTGGTAAGCAGTGCGCGCGTCGCCTCGCGCTGGCCACGGTTCCAAGGGTGCTCGGCTTGAAGTTCGGCGCGAGCAGTCGCCTTCACCGCCTGCGCAATCGACAGAACTGGCCTGACCGCGCCGCGCCCTTCGATCTCTGCGCGCAACAATTTGCGCTCAGACTGGATATTGCTCCGAGTTGTAAACCCGGCAAACCCTGCGCCACGTTTGTCGATGTAAGTACGCGGAACAAGCGCGCCATTCTCGCGAGCCGAAGCGATTGCTCTGCCGATTTGCGTGGCCGACACTCTGGCCAAACCGATGCGCCCGGCCTCCTTTTCAAGGTCGGCAGCCGAGAACACGGATTGCCGTTCGCCAAGATTCTCGGCGGCAAAAGCCACGGCCCGGGAGGCTACAAGCGCACCCTCAGCATCAAGGCCGCTGGCAAGGTCCGCGCTTGCGGGTCTGCCCGTTGCGCTTGCGACAAGCTCTTGTCGGTCTTTCTGCCCGAACCTGGCTCTGTCAGCGGTCTCGCGCCAGTCCTTCACCAACTCCCCGCGATTGGACGCTTTCTTCGCCTCTCGCGTATCGAGTGTGGCGATCTGCTTCTCCTCTGCCGACGCTGTCGCGCGGGTCTGGCCTCGCTCGGCAAGGCGAGCTTCGACCTGGGCCGCCCTTTCGCTGAAGGCCCGCATGACTTCTTCCGACACGCCCTTAATCTCGAATATCGAGTCCTTGCCGGTCTCGATTTCGTAGCCAAGCCCGCGCACGCCAAGCGCAAGCTCCTGGCGATAAATCGCTCCGATCGATTTCTGGAGTTGGTAGAACGCGCGCGGCTCAAGGCTGCGCCAGTTTCCCTCGGCATCCCGCGTCATGTTCATGATCACATTGTGAGTGTGCAGCTGCGGGTCCTGCGCGCGGCTCGTATCGTGCCGAAAGCTGGCGATGGCGAGATTGTCGGTCGGCTGCCGTTCTACCTTGCCATCAAATCTGATCCGGGTCGCTGCGGCATGGCGCTGCGCAAAGGCGAGAGCGGATTTTACGGCCTTGTCGTGCGCTTTCACCAATCGCCGGTCGCCCGCAACCTCCGCCATAATCGAGACTGACTTGGGCGCGCTCATCGTCATATCCCAACCGGGCCGGTGCTCAAGCTTCCCGTCGCGGATTGTGCCCAGCTGCTGGCCATCGGGCAATTTGCCGTCCAGCAGGGCGCGGAATTGGTCGCGCCCGACCTCGCCCGAAAGGCCCAGCTGTTTCGCGCCTTCGCCCTGCCATTCGCTCGGAGAGAGGCCGCCATCGGCGTAGTAATCGTCAGCCTCATAATAGCTCGACGCCTGTGCCGAGCTGGTGAGAGCGCTAATGCTGGCGACCATCAGACCGGGCCATCTTTGCCGATCGTCTCGTTGGCCCTTGCTCCCTTCACCGGCAACTTGCCCCAAAGCGACAACCCTACATCGGCGGGCACAAAGCCGCGATGGCGAGGCTCGCCGCGCGCATCGATATGCTTTCGCGTCAATCTGATCTTCGCCACGGGCAACGCGTCCGGCAGTTGCAGGTAGCCCGTGTGTGGTTCCAGACGCATATTGCTCTCGATGACCGCAGGGCGCACATGTCGTGTGCTTCCCATCGAGGAGCGCCCGCTGTTGGGACCATAATCAAAGCTCTCCGATGCACTGCGCACCTCGACTTCGACATCGCCGATATTCTCGGACGCCCATTTGCGGGTCTCGCGGTCGATCAACTGGAGATAGAGCTTCGTGTTGCAGCAGCCCAGAATCGCTTCCGCGCTGTCGCGGCCATAGCGCCGATGCATCTGCCCGATGGCCTGGAAGGTCAGCACCACGCCTGCTCCGAACTTACGCCCCTCGGGAAGCAGCCGCGTGAGATTGTCGACGCGGGCAAATCAGCAAGCTCGTCCAGGAAGAACCAGAGGCGGCGCTGTGAGGAAGGCTCAAGACCAAGGCTCGTGCTGGCGGCGCATTCAAGCCAGCATGCAAGAAGCGGCTTCATCGCTTCAAAGTAGTCTTCCTTGCGCGGGACGAAGATCCAGGGCCTGGGCCCTTCGCGTTGGTCGAGTCCCTTCACATAATCGCGGAAGGAGAAGCTCTCGGCATCACCGGGCTCGCTCCACAGAAACTGCAACAGTGTGGAGGCCTTGGCGAGCATGAAGAGTACGCTTCCGGTCGCGCGGTCGGCGTCGTCCTCGAAGGTTCGCGCGGATGATGTTCCGGCCAGCCATTCCTTAAGGTCTTCCTTCGTCTTGGCCTGCAACGCGTTGAGCAGATCGCGGAGCGTGGTGCGACCTTCTGCGTTCAGCACGCGCAGGATGTTGGCAACGAGAATGCGGCTTGTTTCGAGCCAGACATCGTCATCACGCTCGCCCGTTTCCGAGACCAACTGGCGGGCGATCCGATCAGCGTCGGCGGGATGATCAATTTCGAGAAACGGTGACCAGTAGGCCGAACGCGCATCGAACGGATTGAGGATGATATCGCCGCGCTCTGGCCGATAGTAATGCGCGATAAACTCGCCGCTGGTGTCGTAGACGAGAGCGGGCTCGCCGCGCGCCTCCACCCTATCGAGCATCTGACGAAGCACGGTTGTCTTGCCAGCTCCGGTGGTGCCGAGAAAAGCAAAGTGGCGGGTTTCGAGCCTTGGCGGAATCGCGACGGTCGCGATGCGCAAAGACCGTTCATCGGTCGCGCGCCTGGTCAGCTTGCACAGCCTTCGCTCGCCGACAATTTTGGTGCCAGCAATGACTCGATCCTGGGCCGCTTTGCGACCGCTGTCGCGCATCCAGTATGCAAGGCCCAGACACGATAGAAGACCAATCAAACCGCCTGCAAAGCCGCCGAGGATCATGTCCGCCTTCACGTCTTCCCAGCAGACGACCCAGGCAGGGTGATTGGCAAGGACACTGGCGGGCAATCTGTTGGGCCTGCCATTGTAATTGACCGCAATGGTGGGATCGCCTCGTCCGCCTGCAAGCAGTTCCACCAGGGTGCCCTGTCCATGTTCGTAGACGCAGGTGAACTGGCCCGGTTGTGCCGTCTCCATTGGAAGCCAGATCGCTCCGAAAAGCGCTACGCCAAACACAGTCCAACCGTAGATTTTCCAGCGCAGAGTGAAGCCCGACACAGCCTGCCGGAGCAGACCCTGACCGCGCAGCAGATTGGCATGATGATGGGTCATTGGAGCGCCTCCGCCGCCAATGCGCGCTGGCGTCTGTAAGCAGCCTGTGCGGCATCGCTTGTGGCCGCGTCGGTGCGGTCTGCATCGCTGTCATTTCGCAGCGCGGCACGGCGCGAATAGGCATAGGCCGCGCTTGCGGTAAACAGGCTGCGATCGCTGACCGATTCAATCACAGAGAGGCGTGCTTCGATGCAGGCGAGAGTGTCCGACACATCGCTGTCGCCACCGCTTCTGGGCGTCGCGGTCATGGCGATCAGTCCTGCCTCGATGACCCGCGCGAGCGCCTGGTAACGCGTCAGACCGCGCTCTTCGGCAATCCTGCGGATCATCAATTCCTGCGCCGAGGGCACGCGGACCGAGAGCTTGATCCGGTTCATCGTCCCGCTCCGAACAGCGCGCCATGCGCGCGCTGCACAAGCGGCAGAAATCCGGGCCTGGCCGATTGTAAGGAGGAAAAGCGCGCGGATAGCCCCCCACAGAAATGGCGGATTTCAGGGATGCACCCGTGCGTAGGGTGTGTATCTGAATTGGTGGCTCGATGCGTAGCATCGCAGCCTTCTCGAATATCCTTCGACACTTTCCCAAGTTTCATTGTTCGGACCCTTTGGCGTTTCCAGCTGAAGCAACGAAGTCGCGGATGGTCTGCGCGGCCTCGGCATCCGCTGCCGAACGATCCGGCATGCGTTTTTCGACCACAGCTGGGAGGAACTTCATTGGGCGGCCATTGATCCACTTGGAGACAGTGGCATCGACCGCCGCGCGCAATTCCTGACGCAATCTTGCAGCTTCGATTGGGTCGATCCTGACCCATTCAAGCTCGCGTTGGACGAAGCCGCCGAGCGGGTAATGCGTGCCATCGACATCGACTGCCGGGCCTTCGAATTGCACATTGAATCGTTCGCCAATGAAGCGATCGAGCATCGGTCGTTCGAAGTAGAGCCAGTCCAGTATGAAGGACCGGTAGGTCTTTCCGTCCTCGCCCGGGCGGCTCAAGCGGCGGACGAAAGCTTCGATCATGTCGCCAACGATTTCCTGCTGAAACTCTTCGGATGCGATGATCTCATACAGGAGGCTATTTGGAGGGTTCATATTGACAGCTCCTTCAATTGCCGACGAGCGATTGCCCGCCGGAACGGGTTCAGTAGCGACGCACAGGAAGGTCACTGATCCAATGCTCAATGTCAGAGGAACGCCAGCGGATGCGGCCTCCGCCAATGTCGATCGGATTTGGGAAGGAGCCCCGGCGGATACGTCGCCAGATTGTAGTCCTGCTCCGTATACCGGCGAGGCGCATGACCTCTTTGCAGGTGAGAAGATTGCCTAGTTCCATGATTCAGCCTTTCCGTTGTCGGGAGGCTGATGCTCACAGTTTATCCGCGTTTTATTCCACTGTTCTTGGTTCAGGAAAGTTCAGGCTCTTGGCTAAACCAATGCTGTTGAACGCTTTTTTCAAATTCCTGTAGATTACCACCAGCCAGTTTTTCCAGGGTGCTCGCTTTGATGGTGACGCTCTCGCATCGCTCCTTGACGAGCATGGCCCTGGATTCGAGCGAAATGCTTAAGTCCGAATCGACCTCGCGGAGCTTCCTGAGGTGATCAAGATGGCGTTCCATTTTCGCCTTCTGCCGCAGATCAACCTTCTCCAGAATAACATCGTGTGCCTTTTCAAATTGGCTCGGACTCGCGTGCAGCAGCCAATTGCCGTCGACGAATAGGGGCGCTCGCGCGTCCCCAATCTGGAATGAGATTATCCCGATCGGCAGGCGATTCTTCATTGCAAAACGTGCTTTGAGAATCTGCCAGTATTCCGCACCGAGAACGAGCGCGGTAAAGGCAAACTCTTTCTCAAAGATGCTCGATGGGATCTGACGGGCCTTCCTGTTCCCTTGCCATTCGAACGCCTTGATCCTTCCGGCGGCTAAGTCGTCGCGGAAGGCAAGCGCTGCATGGACATAGCGGCGCTGTGCAGTTGTAGCCGACGCGATCAATTCGTCATCTTCGGGCTCTCGTCGTCTTGCATACTCTCGGATGGCGGGCGCTAGTCCTGCCAGACCTACCAAGACACCAAACAGAGCCCAAGGGATCGAAAGAAGAACGAACGCCACCACGCTCGCCGTCAAGATCATCCCTGAGCCGAATGCGAGCAATGCAGTTCGGGTTATCGCTCGTTTGCGCCTATCGGCCCCGCTTTGCAAAAGCGTCACTGCCTTTTTCCCAACCAATGACCGCATGGATTTACTCTCGCCGAGGCCGAGGTAGTCGCTGAAGGCAGTATCGAGGTCGGAGCCGGTCACTTCGGAGCTGAGTAAAAATGAATAACGAAGGATAGCTGCACATGCTCCATTAGGAGCGCTAGCAACCTTTCAAATATGTATTGCCGCATTGCCAACATCTCAACCGCTAATTCAGATACTAGAGCCTCCCGTGTATTTCACAGGCTGGCGGCGGTATACAGACTGTAAACCGTTAGAATTATCGCCAAACGTTATGTCCGAGAGGGGGTGGGCAGCGGACTGGCGGCTGTCGAGCGACCCAATTGGGAAAGCAGACATTGGACTCGAGTTTATGGCGCAGCTCCTGTGCGCCCCAGTCTCGGACGTAGCGTTCCGAATTCTTAGCTCCCAAGAGCGGACGTTCTCTGCGGCCATTCCGGCCAAGGAGAATCAAAATGACTTACTCACAGTTCGACCCCTCAGCTCAAAACCGAGTGCCGTGGAACTTTGGCGCGAAGATCGGCCCCAAACGTCCCTTTAATCAAAAACAGATTTGGGCAATCCGGTTCTTTCTTGATCGCGAGAAACGCATCCGGGATCGAGCGCTCTTCGATCTGGCAATCGACAGCAAACTTAGAGGGTGTGACCTTGTCGAACTAAAGATCGGCGATCTAGTAAGCGGACCGGAAGTCAGAACGCGCGCGACGATCACTCAGCGCAAGACAGGGCGACCCGTTCAGTTTGAGATAGCCAAGGACGCCCGAGAAAGTCTGTTCGCATGGCTCGACCTTCGAGGGGGTGCTGTTGAGGACTTTGTGTTCCCAAGCCGGGTGGACCATGCACGCCATCTCAGCACCCGCCAGTATGCTCGACTGGTCGATGAGTGGGTTGAAGCAATCGGCCTCCGACCTGAGGAATACGGGACCCACTCGCTTCGGAGAACCAAAGCATCGATCATCTACAAGGCAACAGGCAACATTCGAGCTATTCAGATTTTGCTAGGCCACTCGAAGATCGAGAACACCGTTCGCTATCTGGGTGTCGACATCGAAGATGCGCTGTCTCTCGCGGAAAAGACTGAGATCTGACGTTCGGGCGGTTGCTCAGAATTTCTGAGTGACCGCTTTCAGATCCGCTGCCACACCAGTTTTACGGCAAGGACTGGGGGTGGAAGCGGAATGGCCGCTTCTCAAACTCGATGCCATCGAAGCGGACTTGGATCTCGCGATCCTCAGTTGGAAACTTGCGGGTTAACTCTCGTCGCCACGTGCACGGCCATTGAGGCAGCCGGCACGTTGAATTTGATCATAAAGCCATAATTCTACTCGCAGGTCCTAGGCGCCTTCTGGGAAAAAATGGCGGCACAAACACGTTCTTCGACCGCCTTGGGATCGGGTGGGATAGATGACGGGCTCAGCAAGCCGATCTCGGGAGTGAAGCTGAACACGGTCCCAGCGATACCCAAAATTGTGTAATACAAAAGGGTCGGATCGCCCGGATCGACTTGACCCCGCTCCTGGCATTCCGCGATCAACGCCACCGATGTGTCGTGCAGCGGTTTCAAATAGGTCTCGGCGAGCCAG
>JBCBDF010000054.1:0-11336 GCA_038529875.1 Pseudomonadota bacterium
ATAATCGCAGGCTTCGGCAATCGCGCGCTGGGTAACACGGGTGCGAAGGTTGTCACGACGGGTGCTCTGTTCCTGTCCGCTGTCCTAAGTTGGCCGATCTTTATCGCGTTCCTGACGGGCGATGCCATTGCCGAAGTCGTGCCGGTGCTCAAATGGGTGCAATCGGGCGAGATGACATTTGATTGGGAGCTGCGCGTTGATGCTCTCACCGCTGTCATGCTGGTGGTGATCAACACCGTTTCCGCACTCGTGCACCTCTATTCATGGGGCTACATGGAGGAAGACCCGGATCAGCCGCGCTTCTTCGCCTATCTCTCGCTGTTCACCTTCGCGATGCTGATGCTGGTGACAGCCGACAATTTGGTCCAAATGTTCTTCGGTTGGGAGGGCGTGGGCCTGGCGAGTTACCTGCTGATCGGGTTCTGGTTCAAGAAACCGACCGCCGGGGCCGCTGCGATCAAAGCTTTCGTGGTCAATCGCGTGGGCGACCTTGGCTACATGCTCGGCATCTTTGGCACCTATCTGGTGTTCCAGACCACATCGATCCCGGAAATCCTGGAGGCTGCACCTGCGATGAGCGGCAGCACAATCGGCTTTCTCGGCATGCGTCTGTATACGATGGATATTCTCTGCATCCTGCTGTTCATCGGCGCGATGGGTAAGTCGGCTCAGCTGTTCCTGCACACCTGGCTGCCCGACGCGATGGAAGGCCCAACGCCGGTTTCCGCCCTGATCCACGCCGCGACGATGGTGACCGCTGGCGTGTTCATGGTCTGCCGCCTCTCACCCATGTTCGAGACTGCACCGACCGCGCTGATGATCGTGACCTTTATCGGGGCCGCGACCTGCTTCTTCGCCGCGACAATCGGTACGACGCAGTGGGATATCAAGCGGGTGATCGCCTATTCGACCTGCTCCCAGCTGGGCTATATGTTCTTTGCTGCGGGCGTGGGCGCGTATGGCGTGGCGATGTTCCACCTGTTCACGCACGCATTCTTCAAGGCGCTGCTGTTCCTGGGTGCTGGCAGTGTAATCCACTCGATGCATCACGAACAGGACATGCGTTATTACGGCGGGCTGCGTAGGAAAATCCCGATCACCTTCTGGGCGATGCTGGCGGGCACGCTGGCTATCACCGGAGTCGGTATTCTCGGCGTGTTCGGATTTGCAGGCTTTTATTCCAAGGACGCGATCCTTGAGGCGGCCTGGGCGCGCGGCACTGGTCTGTCGCAATTCGCATTCCTGATGGGCGCTATCGCGGCCCTGCTCACGAGCTTTTACAGCTGGCGCCTTATGTTCCTCACCTTCTGGGGCAAGCCGCGTTGGATCGAGAGCGAGCATATCCAACATAGCGTACACAAGACGCCTGCCGAGGCGGGCGAGGACACGACTGGCGGCTATCACCCGCATGAGAGCCCGATCACGATGCTGGTGCCGCTGGGGCTGCTGACGCTTGGCGCAGTCCTATCTGGCTTTATCTACAAATATGCCTTTATCGACGGCACGTTGATGGGCGCGGATGGCGAGGGTTTCTGGGGCAATTCGATCTATTTCAACGCCAACCTGATGCAGGCGCTGCACGCTGTGCCGCTATGGGTGAAACTGACCGCGACATTCGTGATGATCGTCGGCTTTGTGACGGCCTATATCGCCTATATTGCGAAGCCCGACATTCCAGCGGCCTTCGTCAAGCGCTTCGGGTGGCTGCACAAGTTCGTTTACAACAAGTGGTATTTCGACGAGCTCTACGATGCGATCTTCGTGAAGCCCGCGTTCTGGCTGGGCCGCCAGTTCTGGAAGCTGGGCGATATCGGTACGATCGACCGCTTTGGTCCGAATGGTGTAGCCTGGGTGGTCGAGCAAAGCTCGGTCGCGGCGAAACGGCTTCAATCGGGTTATCTCTACACTTACGCTTTGATCATGTTGCTGGGGCTGGTGGCCGCTGTGACATGGGTCTTGCTCTAAGGGAGGCTTGAGACAATGGACGGCTCCCCAATTCTGACGATCATGATGCTTGTGCCGCTTCTGGCGGGCATTGGCTGCTTCTTTGTCGGTGCTAATGCAGCGCGCTGGCTCGCGCTGATCGGGACCCTGATCACCTTTGCGCTGGGCGTAATGCTGTGGGCGAATTACGAGATCGGCGGACCGCAATGGCAATTTACCGAAAGCGCCGAGCTGTTCGCAGGCTTTAAATACGCCCTCGGCATTGATGGTATCGCCTTGATGCTAATCATGCTCAGCGTGTTCCTGATGCCGATTTGCATCCTCGCCAGCTGGACCGGAATCCAAAAACGCGTGGGCGAATACATGGCCGCCTTCCTGTTTATGGAAGTGTTGATGATCGGTGTGTTCGCCGCGCAGGACCTGTTCCTGTTCTACATCTTCTTCGAAGCAGGCCTTATCCCGATGTACCTGATCATCGGTGTGTGGGGCGGCGATAATCGGATCTATGCAAGCTACAAGTTCTTCCTCTACACGCTGCTCGGATCCGTCCTGATGCTGATAGCGATGTTCTGGATGGTGGCAGAGGCTGGCACTTCAGACATCCCGACGCTGATGCAATACAATTTCCCGGCAGGCGCGCAGACGTGGCTATGGCTGGCTTTCTTCGCGAGTTTTGCTGTGAAGATGCCGATGTGGCCGGTCCATACATGGCTACCCGATGCGCATGTCCAGGCGCCAACTGCGGGCTCAGTAATTCTGGCTGGCGTGCTGCTGAAGCTCGGCGGCTATGGCTTTATCCGATTCAGCCTGCCGATGTTCCCGGATGCGAGCGCGCAGCTAGCGTGGCTGGTCTTCGCGCTGTCGATGGTGGCGGTGGTCTATACCTCGCTCGTCGCGCTGGTACAGCACGATATGAAGAAGCTGATTGCCTATTCGTCCGTCGCACACATGGCGCTGGTGACAGCGGGTCTGTTCGCTTTCAACATCCAGGGGCTAGAAGGCGCAATGATGATCATGCTGGGCCATGGCCTTGTATCGGGCGCACTCTTTCTATGTGTCGGGGTCATTTATGATCGGCTGCACACGCGCGAAATCGACCGCTACGGTGGCCTGTCGATCAATATGCCATATTACGCACTGTTTTTCCTACTGTTCACGATGGCGAGTATCGGCCTGCCAGGGACCAGCAACTTTATCGGCGAATTCCTTGCGCTGACGGGTATCTATCAGGTCTCAACCTGGGTCGCGCTGATCTGCACCACGGGCATCATCCTTGGGGCTGGCTACATGCTGTACCTTTATCGCCGCGTGGCTTTTGGCGATCAGAAGAACGCCGATGCGGCGGCGATGCTCGATCTCGACAAGCGTGAGTGGGCGATGCTCGCTCCGATTGCTGCGGTGGTGCTGTGGATGGGCGTCTACCCTGAGAGCTTCCTTGCGCCGATGCGCGCAGACATCGCGACGCTGGATGCGCGGCTTGCTGCGGCTGCTCCTGAGGGGGACAGCCAGTTGCAAGCTGGCACGCCGCGCGATGAAATCGCCAACGCGGTTGAATTTGAAGCGCACGATGTAGAGGGCGCGCACTAATGGATTACGCTTCCTCCTTCGCGCTGATCGCGCCTGAATTGCTGATCACCGGCGCTGGCCTCGTGCTGCTGTTGGTCGCGGCCTTTGGCGGCGACAAGATGGCGCGGCCCATCGCAATCCTGTCGGCCGCTACTCTATTCGGCGCGGGCATCATGCTGGTGCCGGGCCTCCATAGCGGCGTGATGGGGCTCGACACTTACGCGTTCGGTACATTGATGCGGGCTGATGCCTTCGCGCTGTTTGCCAAGGCGATGATCTACCTCGCGGCGATAGGCTGTTTGATGATTGCGCCCGCATTCTTCGCGCAGGCCGATAACGGCAATGAACGCGGCATGCGCGCCGAATATCCAGTTTTGATGTTGTTCGCGGTGTTGGGCATGAGCATCATGGTCTCGGCATCCGATTTCATGACGCTGTATCTCGGGCTCGAGCTGAACAGTCTTGCCGCCTACGTGCTCGCATCGGTGATGCGCAATGACGTGAAATCGTCCGAGGCGGGCCTCAAATACTTCGTCCTCGGCGCGCTCGCATCGGGCATCCTGCTTTATGGTATGAGCCTGCTTTACGGCTTCACCGGCAGCACTGAATTCGGCTCGGTTCGCGCTGGCCTTTCGGGCGAGCTTGCCACTGGCGCGCTGTTCGGGCTTGTTTTCGTGCTGGCTGGCCTCGCGTTCAAGATCGCCGCTGTGCCGTTCCACATGTGGACGCCGGACGTTTATGAGGGCGCACCTACGCCGGTCACCGCCTTCTTCGCCACCGCGCCAAAGGTTGCTGCGGTTGCGCTGATTGCCCGCGTCACACTCGAAGTGTTTGGTGAGCAGACAGAGGCATGGCAACAGATCGTGATGTTCCTGGCGCTCGCATCGATCATCGTCGGCGCGCTCGGGGCCATCGGCCAGGAAAACCTCAAGCGTCTGCTGGCCTATTCCTCGATCAACAATGTCGGCTTTATTTTGCTGGGCCTTGCGGTTTCAAACACCGCCGGGGCGAGCGCGATGCTGGTCTATCTGTTCATCTATGTGGTTATGTCGCTGGGCAGCTTTGTCGCCCTGCTGATGCTGCGCGGCGAAGACGGTACGCTGTTCGAAACATTCGCCGACATCCGGGGGCTTTCGGTGACTCAGCCGGTGATCGCGTGGAGCCTGCTGCTGCTGATGTTCAGCCTTGCGGGCATTCCGCCCCTGCTCGGCTTCTATGGCAAGTTCGTGGTGTTCCAGGCGACGGTTGAGGCTGGCCTCGTCGCGTTCGGCGCGATTGCCATCGCTGCCAGTGTCATCGGCGCGTTCTACTACATCAAGTTTGTGAAGGTGATGTTCTTCGATGAGCCAGCGGACGTCGTGACCGGCAAGAGCGGAACCGCGCATTGGGTACTGTTGCTGCTCACCGCCGCGATCATTTCTCCGCTTGGCTATCTGCTCACGCCGTCGCTGACCGATCTGGCTGACAAGGCCGCAGAAGCGTTGTTCCTGATCTCTTGATCCAGATCGAGACCGTCGAAGAAACCGGGTCAACCAATGCTGACCTGATTTCCCGTATCCAATCCGGCGAAGCAATTTCAGAAGGATATTGGCTGCGCGCCAAGCGGCAAAGCGGTGGGCGAGGGCGGCTAGGGCGCAAATGGGAAAGCCCTGAGGGCAATCTTTATTGCAGCACGGTCGCGCAAATTCAGGCCGACGATCCCCTACCGCACACGCTCTCTTTCGTTACTGCAATCGCCGTCGCCAATACGCTTAAGCAGTGTCTCAGCGACGACGCCTTGATGATGCTGAAATGGCCCAATGATGCGCTGGTTCGCGGCGCCAAGATCGCCGGCATATTGCTTGAACGCTGTGGCGAATCTGTGATTGTCGGAATTGGCCTGAATGTCGTGCATGCGCCGGAGGTCCCAGGCCATGAAACGACGTCCATCCTCGTTGAAAACCCCGAATATAAAGGCGGTGCGGAGCAAGTGCTCTCGGAGTTGGCCGCAAACTTTGCCCAAGCACTTTGCACTTGGCGCGAAGAAGGACTGGCCGTCACGCTCGATCAGTGGACCGCGCTGGCTCACCCTATCGGCACGCGCTTGTCGCTCTCACCTGGCGGTGATGAACCTGTCAGCGGCGAGTTTGCCGGACTCGACGCCAATGGTGCCTTACAGCTGCGCTTGGCTAATGGGGCCATGCGCACTATTCACGCTGGCGACGTCACCATGATTGCTCAAGGATAAACAATGCTGCTTGCCGCCGATGTCGGGAACACCAATGTCGTCTTTGCCCTCTTCGAAGGCCGCGAAGTGCGCGCGCGATGGCGCATCGCCACCGATCCGCGCCGTACGGGTGATGAATATGCGGTGTGGCTGCTGCAATTGCTCAAGATCGAAGGGGTCGCGCGAGAGGATATCACGCAGATTATCTTCGCCAGCGTCGTGCCGCGCGCGGACCACAACCTGACGGTGCTGGCGCAGAAGTATTTCAACATCACGCCTTTGTTCGCAGGTCAGGGCGATGCCGCTTGGCGCTTCGAAATCGACGTGGACCAGCCCAGCTCTCTGGGCGCGGACCGAGCGCTCAACATCGTCGCCGCGCATGACAAATATGGCGGAGACCTGATCGTCATTGACTTCGGCACTGCGACAAAGTTCGAGGCGATCGACTTCAACGGTGCATACAAGGGTGGCTCAATCGCTCCCGGCATCAACCTGTCGCTCGACGCCTTGGTCGGCAAGACAGCGAAATTGCCGCGGATCGCGATCCGCGCACCTGACAGCGCAAGCGTCATTGGTCGCAATACGGAGGACCAGATGCTGATCGGCGTCTTCTGGGGCTATGTGGCGATGATGGAAGGGATCGTGGAGCGGATGAAGTCAGAAATTGGCCGCCCGGCAAAGGTTGTAGCGACCGGCGGGCTCGCCATATTGTTCGACGACGCCACCAATATCTTCGATCACGTCGATGCTGATCTTACCATCCAAGGCCTGGCCATCCTGGCCGAGCAAGCTGCGAGCTAGAAAGCACACTTGAAAAAGAACTTCACACCCGAAGACGAGCTTCTGTTCCTTGCCCTCGGCGGCTCGGGCGAGATTGGCATGAACGTCAACCTGTACGGCTGCAAAGGCAAGTGGCTGATGGTTGACCTGGGCATGACCTTTTCGGGCAATGAATATCCCGGTCTCGACCTGGTCTTTGCCGATCTCGAATTCATCGAAGAACGCACCAAGGACTTGCTTGGGATCGTCCTAACCCACGCTCACGAGGATCATATCGGCGCGGTTCCGTACTTCACTGGTGAGCTGGGCGTGCCGCTTTACGCAACACCGTTCACCGCCGATCTGGTCGCCCGCAAGCTTGAGGAGGCGGGGTTGCTGGGCGAGGTCGAACTCAACATTATCGAGGAAGATCACGGGCACATTTCGCTCGGGCCTTTCGACATAACCTATATTCCGCTCGCGCACTCGATTGCCGAGGGCAACGCGCTGCTGATCGATACCCCGCACGGGCGGATATTCCACACCGGCGACTGGAAGCTCGACGAGGAACCGATCATCGGTGAGCCGACAACTGAGGAAGAGCTGCGCGCCATGGGCGATGAGGGGATCCATGCGCTCGTGTGCGATTCCACCAATGTTTTCAATCCCAACCCCAGCGGATCGGAAGGCGCGGTCTATCGCGGCCTGATGGACGAAGTCGCTAAACACACCGGCAAGCGGGTAATGGTAACAACCTTTGCGTCCAATGTCGCTCGCTTGCAGACGCTCGGCGACGTGGCGCGCGAGACTGGGCGCCAATTGTGCGTAGCCGGGCGCTCGCTCGACCGGATTATCGAGGTGGCGCAGGACAATGGCTATCTCGAAGACTTGCCCGAGAAGGTCGATTGGGACACCGCAATGGGATTGCCACGCGGCGAGGTTCTGATCCTCGCAACCGGAGGGCAGGGCGAACCGCGCGCGGCATTGGCGCGAGTGGCCGATGACAATCATCCGATCAAGCTCACGAGCGGCGATGTCGTCCTGTTCTCAAGCCGCCAGATACCGGGCAATGAAATCGCGATCGGCAAGGTGCAGAACCAGCTGGCGCGGCGCGGTATCACGATGGTGACCGACCGCCAGAGCGAGATCCATGTGTCTGGCCATCCGGGGCGCCCGGAGCTGGAAGCGCTCTACAGCTGGCTCAGACCCGAAGTTCTCGTGCCGGTGCATGGTGAAATGCGTCACATGCGCGAACAGGCCAAGGTAGGGCGCAAATCCGGAATTCCTCACGCCGTGGTCCAGGGAAATGGTGATGTCATGCGCTTGGCCCCTGGAGAGCCGGGCAAGCTGGCCGAGGTCCGCAATGGTCGCCTCGTACTCGATGGTGACATTATTGCCCCCGCCGATGGCGATGCGATTGTAATGCGTCGGCGGATTGCGCGCGAGGGTGTGGTTTTCGTCGTACTGGCCCCGAATGGCGAGGCGGAGATCGAGGCGCTGGGGCTGCCCCTCGACGAGGATATGGAAGACTTTCTGAACGAAGCAAAGGCTGACATCGCCAAGGCCGTGGGCAAGGTGAAAGGTCGCGATCCAGCAGAGATTTCCGAGGCGGCGCGACTGGCAACCCGACGCGCGGCTCAGCGCTGGTCAGGCAAGCGCCCGCAAGTGCGTGTGGTTCTTCCCGGTCTGAAACGTGAAGGCGCTAGTTGATGCAATGGACCTCCATCCTTGCGATCTACTTGCTGTTTTGGGTCATGAGCGCCTTCATGATGCTGCCCTTTGGCGTCCGCACGCATGATGAGATGGGGATCGAGAAAGTCCCCGGTCAGGCTGAGAGTGCACCGGCTAATTTCCGTCCGGGCAAACTGCTGATCCGCGCGACCATCATCTCGACCGTGCTCACCACGCTGTTCGTGCTCAATTACGAATTTGGCTGGATCGGCGCAGACGACGTAAACATCTTCCCCGAACCGCCGTCACAGACCCAGCGGTAAATCGGTCCGCAGGGTCTCGGCTAACAACGGCCAGCCCCTAATTGCGCAGTCGCTCGATCGCCTGTGCCAGCACAACGTAGAGCTTGCCCATATCAGAGCCGAGCACCGTCACGCTAAGCGCGTTCCCGTCACGGGTAGACAGCATGGAACGCAGCATCGCTTCGAAGTCATGAATGTAACGGCTGACATTTCCTCGAAACACCTCATCGCTCTGATACAGATTGGCAATTTCGCGTGCTTCGCCATTGTCGATTAAGCGCACCGCGCGCCGGGTGAATATTCCGCGATCACCCTTGAGATAGGCTTCCCATGCGGTGTCGGTGACTTCGGTCGAAAGAGCCGTGGTGATATCGATTGCGCTCGAATTCAGGCTGTCCGTGATCAGCGCCATGCGCCGTGCAAAATCGTTGTCGACTTGCTCTTCGGCTAATTCACGAGCGCGCGTGACCCGCCGCTCAAGATTGCCGGTCAACTCATTCACCTTGACCAATTGATCGCGCAATTGCGTAGCGGCTTCACGGCCAACGCCTGATGCGTGAGCGGCAGCCTGTTCCAAACGACCGATTACTTCCGCACTTTCGCTACGCAGAGACTTATCGAGCACCTCGACAGCCTGCTCGCCGACCGTTTCGGCCAGTGCGGCCATGCGTCCGTTTGCGCCGTCTTCGATCGCGCTAAATGCAGACTTGGCGGCCACTTCAAGCTCACCAATTGCGCCGCGCAGGCGATCCTGCGCTTCGCCGGAAAGAGCCTCGGTTTCGTTGGAAAGTTTAGCCAGATTTCCACGCAATCCCTGCAGCTTGGCCAAGGTGTCTTCGGTCTGCTCCGCCAATTTTGCTTGCAGTGCATCAATGGAGGTATCGGTCTTTTCGATGCTGGCCTGAGTTTGTTCGATCTGACCGGATAGGACCAAAGAGCGCTCGCTGGCCTCATCCATTTTGCTGCTGAGCATAAATGTCCTTTGCTCGACAGTTGAAAGTTTCTCGGCAGAATTCTCAACCGCTTGAACGAAATCTTCGCGAGCGTGACGCGCGCCGGACTGGATCATCTCAAGTAAGCGCAACCCGCCATCGGTCAATGTCGCAATTTGTGCCTCAGTCTCGGCCAGTTCAGTGCGATTACCGGCAAGCTGTTCGCCTAGGGTAGAGAGACCCTGATCGAGGGTTTCGCGGGCAACATCGCCCTGCTCAGATATCGAGCCGAACAGTGCGCTAAGCTTGTCCAGTTTTTCGGTCATTTCCTGGCCATGGCTGACCAGCTTTTCGGTTTCGGCAATCTGTGCCTCGCGCCGCTCCGCCAGAGCTTCATCGATCTCCGCCAGACGCTGCGACAGAATTTCGGTCGACTGCGCCTCACGCGTGTCGAAGTCGTCCTGGCGCTTGCTCACCTTCTCCGTGAACGCAAGATCGCGCTGGGTGAGCTGCTCATCAAAGCGCGTGGCTTCGGCGTTCAACCCTTCGATCCGCGCCTTGGCCGAACCGATTGCTTTCTTGTCGAGCTCGTCGAGTGTTGCGATCACTTCGCTTATTTCATCGCGCAGGCGTTCTTTCGAAGTACGAAGCGCCTCCATCGAGTCGGCTTCGGCTTCGCGCAGAGACTGCGCCAAAGTTTCGCCTTCACCACGCAGCAGTGCAATCCGCGCCTGCACCGCGTTTAACGATTTCTCTTCCTGCTCCGAAAATTCGCCATCAAGCTCGCTCAGGCCTTCGCGTAAATCATCGGCGCGCTTCCGCATCGCGGCCAGCGCCCCAACTTCGCGATTATCGAGCTCTGTACGATACAGGTCAGTTTGCTCATTAAGCGCAGCAAAGCGGGCCGCAGTCTGCTCTTCAATGACCTCCAATTGCGTCTCAAACCCGGCGAGCGTCTTCTCGATCTTGTTGCTAAGCCCCCTGACCTGGTTCTCGCTCGCCTGGCCAAATTGGTTAAGACGTTCAAATCCTGCAATCAGCTTCTCAAGCTGGTCGTTCGATGTGCGCCCAGCATTGCCAACCTGATTGGATACATCGCGCGCCGACGTCGCAATCACCGGCAGATCGTCGCGTAGCTTGTTCATATTGACGAGAGCAGTCTCGCTGGCACTACCTATTTTATCGACCTGCTTGCCGTTGTTTTTGATCAATTGCTGCAATTCATCGGCGTGGGTTGCGATCCGCTCGCTGGCGATCCGGCCCAGGCTTTCAAGCTCGAGCGATTGACTGCTCAAAAATTCGCGGGCGAGACTAAGTTCACGATTGACCACGCCAAGACGGGTCTCAAGCTCCGCCGATTCCGTCGAAAGCATCGCCGCCGTATCGGCAAAACGTCGCGCTTCGCGGTTCGAATTGCGCATGGCGATCAGCCAAGCAATGCCGATCAGCAAAACCGGCACTGACCAATCGACAATCCAGCGCGTCCATTGCTGGGGCGTGCTCGAAACACTCAGAAGTTCCACTCGCAAGGCCCAGATATAAAACCCGGTCCACACTGCAACACCCGTGATCGCCAGTACCGGAACAAGCCAGCCAAAGCGGGAGCGTGCCAGCCCATAATTGCGATCGTCGAACGCCTCATCTTCGATGAAATCTTCGAACGGATTCAGCTCATCTCCGACTTCGAAGCCGGTTTCCAACTCCTCGCCTTCGATGGGTTGATCGTGCGCTTTCTGCGCGGCTTCTGGCCCTACGGCCCGAATGTGCGGTTCTCGAGACATGTATTGCTGAATACCACAAGCGACCAAAGTATAAACCCCGCATTAACTCTCTGGCGATAAACCGCGTCATATGGCCTATGAAAGTGGTGCTCTTGATGCGACTCTCGCAGCGGCAGCCGGTGACGGTTCGCGCTTTCCACAAACGCACCGCGCAATTCGTGTAGCAGCGCCGGAT
>JBCBDF010000055.1:0-11290 GCA_038529875.1 Pseudomonadota bacterium
CGTCAGTGCCAAGACCGACATTCTGGTTGCAGGGCCGGGCGCGGGCAGCAAGCTCAAGAAAGCGCAGGAACTGGGTATCGAAGTGCTGGACGAGGCAGGCTGGGCGGCGATCGTGGCGGCGGCGGAGTAATGGACTTGCTCGCCGAACTCCACCCACAAGCTGTTCGCATCGCCGATCACCTGCGCAGGCGCGGCGAGAAAGTCGCGGTGGCGGACGGTGCAACCGGCGGATTGATCGCCGCAACGCTGCTGACCGTGCCCGGTGCGCTCGAATTCTTTGTCGGCGGCGGTGTGGTCTATTCCTTTCGGGCGCGCGATGTGTTGTTCGACCTGCCGCGCGACGCCTATAAGGGGATGCGCGGAGCCAGCGAAGACTATGCCCTGCTGCAAGCGCGCGCGATCCGCGACAATTTCGGTGCGGAATGGGGGCTGGCCGAAAGCGGCTCTGTCGGCGGCAGCTCGCATCCCAGCGGCGCGCCTGCGGGCCGCAGCTGCGCGGCATTGGTCGGCCCAACCGGCGAGTACACCCAGATGCTCGAAACCGGCAGCGATGATCGGATCGAGAATATGTACGCCTTCACCCGCAAGGCGCTCGACCTGCTTGAGGCAAAGCTCGCGGGCTAGTCGCTCTCCGCTTAATCGTTCGGCATCAGATAGACTTCGCGCACTGCCGAGGTCTCGGGCTGTTCAATCGCGAACATCACCGCGCTGGCCACATCTTCGGGCTGGATCTTGCTCGGCTTGGGTTCGTCGAAGAATGGCGTGTTGACCATGCCCGGCGCGATCACGGTCGCGCGGCCGCCCCATTCGCGCATTTCCTCAGCCAGATTTTCGGCAAAGCCATGCACGAACCACTTTGTGGCGGAATAGACCGAGCCCTTGAAGGTGTCGCGTCCGGCCTTCGATCCGGTGACGACGAAATGCCCCCCGGTTTTCTTCAGTTCCGGAATTGCCGCATGCGCTGTGTAGAGCACCGCGAGGATGTTGATGTGGATCATATCGTGCCACTCTTCCGGATCGCCGTTCTCGATGCCGGGCTTGTTCACTCCGGTCCCCGCATTGGCAAAGACAGCGTCGAGCCTGCCAAAATGCTCGACAGTCTGCGCAATCGCCTGCGCGATTTCTGCGCGTTTGGTCGCATCACAGGCGATGGCAAGTGCGGCATCGCCAATTTCGTCGGCGATCGCGTCCAGCTTGTCACCCGAGCGGGCGACCAGCGCGACGTTCCAGCCCGCCTTGGCTGCGGCGACGGCGGTTGCCTTGCCGATGCCGGTGGATGCGCCGGTGATTAGGAGGGTCTTGGTCATGTCAGGGGCCTTTGATTGGATATGAGCTTTGCCCAATCAAAGGTTCGCAGCGCTCGCGGTTCCGAACACTGGGACTGGCCTATCGCATGTCGGCCACGTCCGGACCTCTATCCAGCTTCACGGGCTGCGCGAAGGACTCAGCTTGGACCCAATTCGGTCCGATAGGGCGGCAGCCACTTCATCACTCCGCCGGAAAACGGGGTCCACCATCCGGTGCGGATGCTGGCATCGGCCAGCCGGTCGCTGGTCCATTGATTGCAGGTTGTGCCCACGGTGTAGCCGCGCGACGAGACGTAATAGGCGTCTTCATCGTAGGATCCGTATTCGTACTCGCGATAGACCTGGCCATCCAGCGGCGGCAGGTCGGCCAGGATCGCATCGACCAAAGCGGCATATTGGTCGGATGAAATTTCCAGCTTGCGCCGATTGCGATAGAGCGGCGGGTTCACCAGATTGCTGACCCGGATCAGGCCTTCGCCGCCGAAGACAGTAACGCGCGCGGCGGTGCCGATTTTTAGGTCGCTGAGCGTGGGTGTGTTGAGAAACACCTCGCGCTCACCAAAACCAATGGCGACATGAGTAGCGGGTACTGGTCCGTCAATGGCGCCATAGGCTGCGTCCGAGACCCATTCATTCGCGCTCGGAAAGGTCTCGCGCCAATCCTTGTATGGGTGGGCGATTGGCAGCACCAATTGTGTGTGCATGCCGTTGGTTTCGACCATTATGGTGACGGGGTTTGCGATCGGTGCTTCGCTTTCTTCCCCGCGCGGGATCGAGGAGCCGATCCAGGAAGTGATAAGCACGAGAAGGACGAGCGCGAGGATACCGCCGATCAGGTAGAGGCTCCAGCGCCCGACCTTGCGAGCCGCAGCGTTCACCGCGCCGCTCGCCGCCTGAACCACAGGATCGACCAGTCGCCCCGGATCATGCGCGCTGTCAGGCGAAAGCCCGCGCGGCGATAGGCCCGGCGGATTTGCGGCTCTTGCTCAGTCAGCAGACCGGCGAGCAGCACACTGCCCCCTGGTGGGACCGATGCGGCAAAGTCCGGCGCGAGCTCGACCAATGGCCCGGCCAATATGTTGGCAATCAGCAGATCATAGGGCGCGCGCACTTGCAGCAGCGGATCGTCCATTCCGTCGGCGATCACCATCGCCATCTGCCCCGGTTGCGGGCCGAGCGTGATGCCGTTGATCGCGGCGTTGTCCTCAACCACCTGCGCGCAGACCGGGTCGATGTCGGAGGCGGTTGCGCGCGCTCCCGGCCACAAATGCATTGCGGCGAAGCCCAGCAATCCCGTGCCGGTGCCGATATCCGCGATAGCGCGCGCGATCATGCCGGAACGCTTCATTGCCGCGAGCATTTCGAGGCACCCGGCGGTGGTCTGATGCTGGCCCGTGCCAAAGGCTTGTGCTGCGGGAATGGCGAAGTTTATCGCTTGCGGGTCAGGCGGAAATTCTGACGTGTGAATATAGAACGGCCCAGCGCGGATCGGCTCCACCCCTTGCTGGCTGAGCGTCAGCCAGTCTTCATCGGGCAGCTTTTCGGTCGTGATTTTGGGCGCTGTGCCAACGAACAGATCGGCTAGGGCGCTTTTTTGGGCCTCGCCGGGCTTGGTCGGATACCAGCCTTCCAACACCCAATCCTGCGGGCGATCTTCGGCAATCTCACGGCCCGAGATGACAAGATCGAAATCCCAATCCTCGATTGAGTCATGCGCTAGAAGGGCGGCCTGCACTTCGGGCTTGGGCGCAAAGGCAGTGAGTTTCCAGGATTCCGACATTCGACATGATTAGCAACCTCGTCTCCCCCGCGAAAGCGGGGGCCCCGCTATTTTCAGTGATGCAAAACCTCATACAAATCACGCCATTCAGGATTTTGCACTTCGATGAGCTCGATTTTCCATGCGCGCCGCCACTTCTTGATCGCCTTTTCTCGTGCGATAGCATCTTCAATAGTTGAATGGTGCTCTGAATAGATCAGCCGGGTGAAGCCGTATCTTTTGACGAATTGTGAGCCCAAGCCATCGCGGTGTTGCGACACTCTGAAAGTAAGATCTGACGTGACGCCAGTGTAAATACCGCCGCGATAGCGGTCGCTCATCATGTAGACCCATCCGCCGTGATGCATGTTAAGAAGCGGGACCCCCGCTTTCGCGGGGGCGACGAGAATTGGATTTCTTATCGAACATAACTGGCTCCATTGGCGTCAATCACCGCGCCCGTCATGCTCGCCGGCGCATCGAGAGCGCAGAAGGTGATGATGCGCGCGATCTCTTCCGGCTGCGCCACCTTGCCCAGTGGAATATCGCGCAGCAGGTCTTCGCCGCCGCGGCTTTCCAGATAGTCATCCGCCATCGCCGTATCGGTGAAGCCGGGTGCAACCGCGTAGCTGAGAATGCCCTCGCTGGCATAGGCGCGGGCGATGGTCTTGTGCATCGCCAGCATGCCGCCCTTCGCCGCCGCATAGTGCCAATGCGCCGGGCTATCCCCGCGATGGCCTGCGCGGCTCGCGACATGCACGATCCGCCCGCTGGACCCGCGCTGCTGCCAGTGGCGCACGGCAAAACGGCTCAATTGCGCGGCCGCCGTCAGGTTGATCCGCAAAGTGTCTTCCCAGCCATCAAGCCAGGCAATGTCGGACCCATCAAGCGGGTTGGCGGCAAACAGTCCCGCATTGTTGATCAGCACATCGATTGTGCCGCCGCAGCGCTCCAGCGCGGCATCCCACAGCGCCTGCGCCGCGCCGGGATCGGTAAAGTCTGCACCCAGCGTCTCCGCGCCATCGCGGCGCGTCGCATGGCCGACCACATTGGCCCCGCGCGCGGACAGCTCCGCTAGGGCAGCGGCGCCAATTCCTCGGCTCGATCCGGTAAGAAGAATGTGCTCCATGCAATACTCTATTCAAAACTTTGCATGGAGAGTCGAGCGCTCACCGCTTGTCACACGCGTTTGGCGCGTTAAGTGGGGTGCAACTGAGTAATTGGGATCACGTGAATATGGCGAACAGACCGCTTTCCCCCCATTTGCAGATTTGGCGGTGGGGGCCGCACATGCTGGTATCGATCTTGCACCGCGCATCGGGCGACGGCATGGCCATCGTCGGATTGAGTGTGCTGGTATGGTGGCTGGGTGCGCTGGCGAGCGGGCCGGATGCCTACGCGACGTTCCAGGAAATCGCGACTACGCCGGTCGGTTATGTGGTGCTGGTCGGCCTGACATGGGCGTTCTTCACCCACTTGATGAGCGGCCTGCGCCACTTCGTCCTGGATATCGGCGCGGGGTATGAACTCAACGCCAATCGCATCTGGTCGATTGCATCGCCGGTCATCGCGATCCTGCTCACCGCGGGTTTCTGGGCCTTCATGCTGACCAAGCAGGGGGTCATCTGATGGGGAGTGGTACTTCGATAGGTAAAGTGCGCGGGCTGGGCCCAGCGCATGAGGGCGCGCATCACTGGCTGGTGCAGCGCTTCACGGCGGTCGGCAATGTGGTGCTGACGATCTGGCTGGTGGCGAGCATCATACTGCTGCCCGACCTTGGCTATGCCACCGTGTCCAACTGGCTTGCGGGGCCGATCCCGGCGACGGCGATGGTGCTGCTGGTGATCTGCACATTCTGGCACGCGCGCCTGGGTCTGCAAGTGTTGATCGAGGATTACGTCCACGAAGCGGGCACCAAATTCGGCCTGATCGCCGCACTCAACCTTGCTGTCATTGGCGGCGGTGCCTTCGCTATCTTTAGCGTGGTCCGTCTTGCCCTCGGAGGAGCCGCCTGATGGCTGACCTGAATTCTTATAAAATTATCGACCACACTTATGACGTTGTGGTTGTCGGTGCGGGGGGTTCTGGCCTGCGCGCAACCATGGGCGCGGCCGAAGCGGGCCTGCGCACGGCGAACATCTCGAAGGTCTTCCCGACCCGTTCTCACACCGTCGCCGCCCAAGGCGGCATTGCGGCATCGCTCGGCAACAACACGCCCGATCACTGGTCGTGGCACATGTATGACACGGTGAAGGGCGCGGATTGGCTGGGCGACCAGGACGCGATCGAATACCTCGCCCGCGAAGCACCGCAGGCGGTTTATGAGCTGGAGCATGCAGGCGTTCCGTTCTCTCGCAACGAAGACGGCACAATCTATCAGCGGCCTTTTGGCGGCCACATGCAGAACATGGGTGAGGGGCCTCCGGTCCAGCGCACCTGCGCCGCCGCGGATCGTACCGGGCATGCCATGCTTCATGCGCTGTATCAGCAGAGCCTGAAATACGACGCGGATTTCTTTATTGAGTATTTTGCGCTCGACCTGATCATGACGGGCGAGGGTGCGGATCGCAAATGCGTCGGCGTTACCGCACAGTGCCTGGACGATGGCACGATCCACCGGTTCCGCGCGCAAAGCGTGGTGCTCGCAACGGGTGGTTATGGCCGCTGCTATTACACCGCGACCTCTGCGCATACCTGCACCGGCGATGGCGGCGGCATGGTTCTGCGCGCCGGACTGCCGCTGCAGGACATGGAGTTCGTGCAATTCCACCCGACCGGCATTTACGGCGCTGGTGTGCTGATTACCGAGGGCGCGCGCGGTGAGGGCGGATACCTCACGAACAGCGAAGGCGAGCGCTTTATGGAGCGCTATGCTCCATCGGCCAAGGATTTGGCGAGCCGCGACGTCGTCAGCCGTTCGATGGCGCTGGAAATGCGCGAAGGTCGCGGCGTGGGCAAGGATGGCGATCACATCCACCTGCACCTCGACCATATTGATCCAAAGGTTCTGGCCGAACGCCTGCCGGGCATCACCGAAAGCGGTAAGATCTTCGCAGGCGTCGATCTGACCCGCGAGGCTCTGCCGGTAACACCAACCGTCCACTACAATATGGGCGGAATTCCGTGCAATTATCATGGCCAGGTCGTGACCCTGCGCGATGGCGATCCCGATGCGGTTGTGCCGGGGCTTTATGCCGTGGGTGAGGCCGCCTGCGTCTCGGTCCATGGCGCAAACCGTCTTGGCTCCAACTCGCTGATCGACCTTGTGGTGTTTGGCCGCGCAACCGGCCTGCACCTGAAGGAAAACGTGACGCCGGGCGCAAGTCAGGGTGAGCTACCCGCCGACAGTGCGGAATTGTCGCTCACGCGCCTCGATCACTTCCGCCACGCATCGGGAGGCTCGCCCACCGCTGCGATCCGTGCGGACATGCAGAAGGGTATGCAGAAACACGCCGCCGTGTTCCGCGACACCGCATTGCTCGAGGAAGGCGTGAAAATCCTGGCCGAGCAGAACGCGCGGATGGAGGACATTGGCGTCTCCGACCGTTCGCTGATCTGGAACAGCGACCTGATCGAAACGCTCGAACTCGATAACCTCATGGCTCAGGCCAATGTGACGATGGCGAGCGCCGCCAACCGCAAGGAAAGCCGCGGCGCGCACAGCCACGAGGATTTTCCCGACCGCGACGATGCGAACTGGATGAAACACACCATCGCCTGGTTCGATGGCTGGGGCGGCGGCGCAGCGGGTTCGGGCAAGGGCGATGTCGCAATCGACTATCGCCCGGTGCACGAATACACGCTGACCGACGACGCGACGTATATCGAGCCTAAGGCAAGGGTGTATTGATCGGCACGATAGCTCATTCAGTTCATTGGTGCGCTAACCTTTAAGTCTTGGTAACACTGGAGGAGCTAAGCTGCCCATATGACTGTTTTATCAAGCTTGGCTTTGGCCTTATCGGTGGCCGTTTCTGCAACCCAGCCTGCTGTTCCGGTGGGCGCTGACGACTTACGCGCGCAATCTCCGGTGGCAATTGAAGAGCCTGATGTGCCAGTTGGTCAGCTTAGTTTTTCGGCCGAAAGCGATGAGCTAGAGACCCTCAGAGACATCAGTGAAGCTCATGAGGCAGCATGCAGAGAACTTGGCCGTGCGCAGTGCCAAGTCATCAGTTTTCAAAGAGCGATGTCTGATCGCAACGGCGGTCGGATCGAGTTTCGCCTTGCCCCCGGACTTGCCCCCGCCTTTGCCGATAAGCTGATTGCTTTGCGCAGCGGCGTTAGCTTCAATGCAACGCCGCGCAATCCCAATCAGGGTGGGCGGTATTCGGCGGCCTCGCTCGAAGTGTCGCGAAACTTGATCACGGCCCAGCTAGAGGCCGCAAGAGAGTTACAGGCGAGTAGAGACGCGGAGGTTCGCCAGGAAGCGATCAACCGGAGCAATAGGCTAGAACGAGAACTTGAAAGAATTGAGGTAAGCATCGCTGAGGCGACTGAAAGTCTGGACTTCGAAACTCTGACTGTTTTGTACCAAGCTTCGCGCCCTTATCAGCGGGGAACATGGTCGAACGCCTCGCGCCAGACAGACGAGCTGTTTGCAATGTTCTTCCTGTTCGCACTTGGCGCTGTGGCATTGGCCATTCTTAGCTCGATCTATTTCGGGATCATCGGCTTCTTCCTGCTCAAGTTCCGCAAGCTCGCCATCCGGCTTGGTTTGATCAACGGGACATTGCCCAAGCCGAAATCAGGGCCGGAACCGAAGACGAAGGAACCGGAAGCGATCACGCCTTCATCCAAGGCCGTCGCGCGCGATTGAGTAAGTGTTGAACCCACGCGACGGTCCGCCACGTTTCAGCCCTTGACCCGCGCCCATCAAACCCGCAGCTTGACGATCATATGAGACGCGGCGCATTCCTAAAGATGGCAACAGTGGCATTGGCGATACTCGTCGCCGGTCCGGCCTACACTCAGGGAACCATCGCGCCAGTCGAAAACCCCAATCAGCCGCCGCCGCATACAAAGCCGTGGCCCAATATCGCCGCGGGCGAGGGACGGGCAGCGATCAATGATAGCCTCGCGCAATCACCGGAATTTGAGCGCAACACCTCGCCGCTTGATTTGCTGCGCGAACGACGCAGGCTCGATGCGGCGTTAAGTCAGGTGAAGGCTCAGCGGCCCGGGACAGTCGATGCCTATGTGCTCACCGTCGCGCTCGACAGCGACCCGGTTTTTGCCCGCGAAGCCCGTGAAGCGGCAAAGGTGCTCAGCCGCCGTTATGGAGCGCAGGGGCGCACGATCACGCTCGCTGGCCCCGACGGAAAGAGCAATGAACTGCCCAAGGGCTCGATCCGTTCATTGCTGACCACGCTCGCGCATATTGGCAGCCTGATGGATGGCGATGAGGATGTGTTGGTGCTTTATTCGACCAGCCATGGATTGCAGCAGGGACTAGCCTATCATTACGGCGATACCGGATACGGAGTGCTGTCGCCCGATCGGTTCAAGGCGGCTCTGGAGGAACTGGGGATTGAGCGCCGTGTGCTGATTATCAGCGCGTGCTATTCCGGGGTGTTCGTGCCGAAGCTGGCGAGTGACAACACCGCGATCCTGACCGCTTCGGCGGACAATCGCACCTCGTTCGGCTGCCGGGCGGAGAATGACTGGACGTATTTTGGCGACGCGATGATCAACCGCGCGCTGCGCAAACCGCAATCTCTCGAAGAGGCATCGCAAGAAGCGAACCTGTCGATTGCCGAGTGGGAGACGAGAGCGGGGGTGTTTGCTTCGCTACCTCAGATCAAGATCGGCGATAATGTCGATCAATGGATGCCAGCGCTCACCGCGCGTATGCCGCGCCAGGCGAGCGCGCCGGTTGGTCGGCCAGCGGCGGGTGAGTTTGCGTCTCGAGAGCCTATTCCGGCTGCTCGCTGACTGCGCGTTTCGCCTGGGTGATCGCTACCGGATCGGCCAGCATCTGACCTTTCATCCAGCCTTCGCCTTTCTCCGGATCGATTGGCGCAGCGTGAATAGCCTCAACAACCTCCATCCCGTCCACCACATATCCGAACACTGCATAGCCCAGCCGCTGATCCGCCGTTTCGGCATTGGGGCGGGCGTCGAGGCCGGTCTGATCACCCACCATGATTGAGAAGTCCCCGGTCGCGGTGCCCGGTTCATAGCGGGCCATAGAAAGCGCCCCCTTGGTGTGGCTCAATCCAGTTTCGGTAGTTGGTTCATGCGCAATCGGATCAAGGATGCGTTTGGGGTCGAACTGCGTTCCGCCTTGCAGCAGACCATTGGGCTGATCGCCCCATTTGATGTTCATCGCGCGGTAGAACACCGTGCCATCAAATCGCCCCTCATCGACATAGCGCAGGAAGTTAGCCGCAGTGATCGGCGCGCGTTCGGTCTCCAGCGCGATTGTGATGTCGCCCATTGCTGTGCTGAGTACGATATCGACTGTTTCGAACGCTGGTTCGAGGTCAGCGGCATCTAGGCCCTCAATGGCCAGGGCCGGGGTTGCGTTGACGGTGGGCTCAGCAACCCGTGCACCGCCTGTTATCACCTCGTCCTGTGCGGCCAGCGGCGCGGCGATAATTGCAAATGCGGCGATCAATGTGCGGATGATTGTCATTGATCAGAGAATATCGGTCGTTTGCCGATCCGCAAGCGGTGATTTGGCCAGTTCATCTGGGCTTCATGTTTACAGATGTAATCGTTGCGACTACAGACGTAATCAAGCGCTGGGAGGCACCCTTGAGCAAGTCCGACAATCCTAAGCCCGAACGCATAAGTGAAGCAGAGCATGCCGTGATGGAGGCTCTGTGGGAAGGTGGCACGCTAACCGCCGCCGAAGTTTGCGACAGCGTGTGCGAGCCGCGCGGATGGAGCCTCGCCACGGTGAAGACGTTGCTCTCGCGCTTGGTTGGTAAGAATGCCATCGCGGCCAAGCCCGATGGTCGCCGCTATCTCTACAGTCCGCTGATCGCGCGCGAGGATTATGTTGGCGGGGAATCGCGCCGCCTGGTTGATCGTCTGTTCGGTGGCAGCGCATCATCCCTGTTCGCGCATTTGGCGGAGCAGGAAGCGCTAAGCGACAAAGACCTCGCCGAAATGGAAGCTCTGTTGAAGGAGCTGAAACCATGACCGATTGGCTCCTCGATACGCTGCTGTGGACGGCCGGACTTATCGCGCTCGTTTTGGTGCTCCGTCGCCCGGTTGCAAAGATGTTCGGCCCGCAGATCGCCTATGCCTTGTGGGCAATACCAGCGGTGCGGCTGATCCTGCCGCCGCTTGAGCTACCCGCCTGGCTCAACCCTGAGCCTGCGACCCCTTCCGATTTCAGTTCAAGCACGGGCAATTCGGCTGATCCCCTGATTGCTCCCCTGTTTGAAAATGTCCAACCCCATACCCCTGCTGCGACTTTGGGGCGGTTGGACGCGGCGCCCGACCAGTTCATGCCAATAACCCCGCTACCGATCCTTGAGATTGGTATGTCGGTATGGCTGGTCGGCGCCGCCCTGTTTCTGACCTATCGTTTCGCCGCGTATTTCCGCCTTCGCGCAGAGATGTTGCGCGATGCGCGCGAAGTGGGCCGCTATGGCAAGATCCGTCTGTTGGAAACACCTGAGGCGCATGCTCCGCTGGCCTTTGGTGTGCTCGATCCGGTGGTTGCGCTGCCGCCCGGTTTTATGGCGCAGACAGACCGCACCGCGCGCGATCTGGCGCTGGCGCATGAGCTGTCGCACCACGTTGCGCGCGATCTGCTGGCTAATATGATTGTGCAGCCCTTGTTCGCGCTCCACTGGTTCAACCCGCTCGGACGCTATGGCTGGCTGGCCATGCGCCGGGATCAAGAGGCGGCATGTGATGCGCGCGTGATGGCGACCAAACCCGCCGATGAACGCGCAGCCTATGCCAGCCTTATCGCAAGTTTCGCAGCAGGGCCCAAATTTGCTCTGGCCGCGCCGATGGCGTGTCCGGTGCTGGGTGAGAAATCGATCGTTCACCGCTTAAGGAGCCTGAAATTGTCCAATATGTCCGTTCGTCGCCGCATCGCCGGTCGCTTTATGGTGGGGGCTGCGCTGCTCGCGCTGCCGCTGACTGCTTCGATTTCTTACGCGGAGGAGCAAGTGCCTGAGCCTCCCGCTCCGCCCGCAGCTCCGCTCGCTGATGCAGCGCCGTTGCCTCCGAAACCACCCACCCCTCCGGCTCCGCCAGCACC
>JBCBDF010000056.1:0-9544 GCA_038529875.1 Pseudomonadota bacterium
AGGGTCGGCGCGATCACGACATCCAGCCCGCGCGCGGCCACATTGCCGAACCGTATTTCTTCGATCGTCGCGATTTCCGCCTGTGTAGTACCGTTGGCGGTGCCAATCGAAATCGGCAGGCCACCCGTGCGCGGCTCAACTCCGGCCCGATCAGCTAGGCCTTGCGAGATCGCGGTCAGTGTCGCGCCTGTATCGACCAGGAAGTTTGCTGGCACGCCGTTCAGCTCGGCACGCAGCCAGAAATGCCCGTCATCGCTCAAGGGGATGCGCGTTTCGCCGCCTTCAACAATCTGCTCGGGCAGACCAAGCTGCGGCACGGCAACCTCGATACGTGGGTCAAAGCGCGATAGCTGGATCACGACGGTTGCGAGGATACCGACCAGCACCAAAGTGCTGCCGCCGCGCACAATTTTGCCCAGCGGAACCTTTTTGCGCACCATCAGCGAGCCGACGAAACCTATGATCACTGCTGCGAGCGCGATGATCAGCAATTCCGAGCGCGGAATTGCGGAGATGGCCCCGGTTACGTTGGCGATGAGGTTGTTGAGGCTCATACCGGTGAATATAGGAGCATTACGCTGGCAAATCCATGAATGCCCGATAGCGCCCCGCAATCAGGACGCGAGCATTGCCTCGCCCAGCTTGGCGCCCGAAAGCCAAGCGCCTTCGACCCGCGCCTCCACCAGCCAATCGCCGCATACCCCGGCGCGAATATTTGCATCCCATAGGAAAACTTGCGGCGATGTGATCTCTGGCTTGGCGTAGAGCCAGCGATGCGAAGCGAGATGGATCGGTTCTATCGGAGCAATGCCTGTTTGATCGAAGAAATCGGCCAGCAGCACTTGCGCGGCTTCTTCCTTCGGCAGGTCGATGACCTCGCCGCTGCGCGTCGGGCTGGCATGCAGCACCCAGCACTCTTCTCCCGCGCGCGCAGGTTTGGCGGAATTGCGCGCCGCCCAGGCGATTGCTCCATCGCGTGATCGCACCACGTCGCCAAGGCTAAGCGGCTCGGCGAAGGCTGCCATAACGGCCCAGCACGGGTCTGATTTGATCGCGCGCGCGCTGGCGGAAAATTCAGGAGCGGCGTTGCTTAGCAAATCGCCAGCCTGCTCGGCTGGGACCGCGCAGACAAAGCCGCTGAAGCGCTCGCGACCGCCGTCAAACGTCAATTCCCAGCATTGCTCGCCTTCGACCCACTCGACGGTTTCAATTCGCGTGCCCCAGCGCACATCCAGCTTGCTGGCCATGGCACGGATGGGGCCATTCATGCCCGGAAGGCCGACCCATACCTCATCGCCTGCGGCAGGCCACGGTGCGACCACGCCTAGCTTATGCCATGCTCTAACCACTTGTTTGAAAGCGAGATCACGCACGGTGAAATATTGCGCACCGTGATCAAAGCCGACGGTCTTGCCAGCGATTTCGCTGCGACGTGCCGCCATCCGGCCGCCCGGTCCGCGCCCCTTGTCGAACAGCGCGACGCGCTTGCCCGCTGCAGACAATTGTGTGGCGCAGGCCAGCCCGGCCATCCCTGCGCCAATTATGGCGATTGTGTCGTTTGATCCGTCCATGGGCCAGTAACGCGCGGGCGCGCCTTTCGGTTTCGATTGAATTGCATGTGGCGCACAAGCGCGTCAGGGAGCGCTTTTTTCCGGCGCCGCTTCGGCCAGGATCAACGAGAATCGTTCCTCGCTATCGAGCCAGCGCTCTTGCGGCTCCCACCCGCTAGCGAGCAGCAGCATATTGGCCGTGCGCCGGCTGAATTTGTGGCTGTTTTCGGTATGGATCGTCTCGCCCTGCGCTATCGCAAAGCCTTTACCAGCGACGGTAAATTCAAGATTCCGCTGAGCGACCAGATGCATCTCGATCCGCGCGAAATCATCATTCCAGCGCGCCTCATGCTGCAGCTCTTCGACGGGAATATCGCCATCAAGCTCGCGGTTGATCCGGCGCATGAGGTTGAGATTGAACTCAGCCGTCACTCCGGCGGCATCGTCATAGGCGTCAATCAAAACTTGCCGGTCCTTGATCAGGTCCATCCCGATCAGCAGGCGAGAACCCTTACCCAGCGTTTCGCGCATGGTCCGCAGCAGATCGACCGCCGTGCGCGCAACCATATTGCCAATGGTCGAACCGGGGAAGAAACCAAGCTTGGGGAGCGAGGCAACTTCGGCAGGCAGCTCAACCTGGCGCATGAAATCGGCTTCGACCGGGTGGACCGGAAGGCCGGGAAACTTCTCTGATAGGTCCGCCGCGGCGGCGCGCAGGAAATCGCCCGAAATGTCGAGCGGTACGTACGCGCTCGGAGCTATTGCGGACAGCAGCAGCGGAGTTTTGACCGAACTGCCTGACCCGAATTCAACCACAGCACGGCCTTCACCGATCAGTTCTGCAAATTCGCTGCCCCGCGCGCGCAGAATCTCGGTCTCGGCGCGGGTCGGGTAGTATTCGGGGATCTGGGTGATGTCTTCGAACAGCTGCGATCCGGCATCGTCATAAAGCCAGCGCGCTGGAATCGCCTTCTGCTCTTGCGACAGGCCTGCGAGCACGTCTGCGCGAAACGCCGTATCCACTCCATCATCATCGCGAGTCACCAGCGCAATGCCGTTATTTGCGGTCATCAATTATCCTTGGGGCTACAGGTCTTTCGCAAGGCGCAGACCCGTAAATTGCCAACGCTGATGCGGGTAGAAGAAATTGCGATAGGATGCGCGCGAATGGCCGCGCACGGTGGCGCAGCTGGCGCCCTTTAGCACGAACTGTCCGCTCATGAACTTGCCGTTATACTCGCCCACCGCGCCGCTCGCCGGGGCGAACCGTGGGTAGGGAAGATAGGCCGAGCGGGTAAATTGCCAGCAATTGCCAAACAGCGACAAGCCGCCATGTTGCGCCGGAGCAAGCGCCCGGTCGAGCTGGTTTCCAGACGCGGAATCGTGCGCAGGCGCGGAATGCTCGCCGTCTTGGCCGCGCGCGATCGCCTCCCATTCGAACTCGGTCGGCAAGCGCTTATCCGCCCAGCTCGCAAACGCATCCGCTTCGAAATAGGAAATGTGGGTTACCGGTGCATTGGGATCGCGCGGTTGCCATCCTTGATGAGTGAAAGCCTCGCCCTGTCCATCTCGATCACGCCAATAAAGCGGCGCGGAGATCGCATTTTCCTTCAGCCAGGCCCAGCCATCCGAGAGCCATAAAGCAGCGTTGCGATAGCCGCCATCGGCGACAAATTCGTCCCATTCGCGATTGGTGACTAATCGCTCGGCAAGCGCAAAAGGCTCCAACAAAACGCGGTGGCGCGGACCTTCATTGTCGAAGGCGAATCCCTCGCCAGAATGGCCGATAAGGGCGACGCCGCCGGGATGCTTGTGCCAACCCATATCTCCCCCGCCCGCCGCCATCGCCGCCTCTGGCGCACCGTCCCACATGGCCGGGCCAAGCGGATTCTGGAACAGGGCGTGCTTGATGTCGGTCAGCAGCAATTCAATATGTTGCTGCTCGTGCGCGATGCCTAACGCAATCAGCCCATGATGCGCGGGGTCCGCCAGCAAGGGCTCCAAGGCGTGATCCACCACGCCGCGCCATTCGAGAATTTCGGCCAAGGTCGGGCGCGACAGCATACCGCGTGAAAAACGCGCAATCCGCTCTCCCTCTGCCTCGTAGTAGGAATTGAACAGGAACGGCCATTGCTCGTCATAGAGCTGGTATCCCGGCGCGTGATCACGGAGCAGGAAGGTCTCCCAAAACCAATTGGTATGGGCCAAATGCCATTTCGTCGGCGAGGCATCGTCCATCGATTGCAAGGATGCATCCGCGTCTGACAGGCGCGCTGCCAGCGCTTCCATCAGCTCGCGGGTCGCGCGAAAACGCTCGGTCAGCGTGGCCGCATCATCGGCACTGTTCGGTATTGCTTCATGCGGCGATGCTTGTGGCACCCTCGCCTCCCGTCCGTGCAGCCCGTCTCGCTGGCCTGCCGATCAGGTCATGCCCGAAAGCGTTTACAATTGAAAGGCATGCACCGCGAAGTTCGGTGACTGATACACCAACTGGGCGCTAAGGTGCCCGAATAACGCGATCTAGGCCGCCATTCGCACCTGATTTCGGCCTGCGCCCTTCGCCTCGTACAAGGCCGCATCTGCCCGTGCGAACATTTTTAGCGCTGCATCGCCCGGCATCAGCGAAGTAAAGCCAATGCTGGTCGTGACCGGCGGGCGGTCGCCAATCGCTGTGCCCATCGAGATTGCGAGGCGCAACCGTTCCGAAACGATTCGAGCAAACGACTGGTCAGCTCCCGGCACTATCCAGACGAATTCCTCACCGCCCACACGCCCGACAATATCGCCTTCGCGCGCCTGCTTCATCGCGATCTTGCCGACTTCCTGCAGCACCCTGTCTCCATGTGGGTGGCCATAGGTGTCGTTAACCGATTTGAAGTGGTCGATATCAAACAGAACCACGGCAAGCGGCTGACCCTGCTTCTGCGAGCGAACCACCAATTGATCGAGGGCAGCCATTACGCGGCGGCGATTGGCAAGACCAGTCAGCGGATCGGTCTGCGCCAGTTTGCGCGCGACACTCGCCTCTTGCAGGGCAGAGACACGGGATTGCTCAAGTTGCCGTTCGCGCGAAACCTGATCGGTAACATCACGGACCACCGCGACCACATGTACGACTTCGCCGTCCTTGTTGTGCATATTGCAGGCCTGCACAGAAATGGTGCGCGACACTCTGTCACAACCGTGAATGTCGTAAAACAGCTCAAACGGGCCGCGTTCGCCGCTATGCGCACTCACCTGCGCAACCAGGTCGATGTCATTGGCAAACAGCAGTGTTTCTGCATCGCCCGCCACGAATTCCTCGTGCGGATCGACGCCGAACAGCATCCGCATCCCAGCCGACCATTGCTGCACGCCGCGCACAGGATCGTATTGCCACACGCCGAGTTCTGCGATGCTTTCGGCCAGTCGGACCGTACGCAGCAAGTGCCCCATGCGCTCGCCGCGCTCGCGGGCCAACCTTGCGGCGAAGCGGGACTCCCGCCGTGAAGTGATTGTTGCAGCGACAAAGACGAGGGCGATCACGCCCAGGACAACGCAACCGGCCAACAATGCCTGTTGCTGCGTTTCCGCCATAAATACGCCCGTCATGCCGTTTGCCCTCGCTCCATATGGTGCGAGAACTAGGCCCAAAGGGTCAACCACCTGCGGGGTTTAAGCCCAGTAAGAATACGTAGGCCGCCAGCGCGGAAAGCACAGGCAGAGGCAGAGGCAGAGGCAGTTCAGAGCCCTCAGGCCGCGTCGGCTTGCCGGTCGAGCACTTCCTGATTGAGCATTTCAGCCAGCAGGAATGCCAACTCCAGCGATTGCTCCGCATTGAGGCGCGGATCGCAATGCGTGTGATAGCGATCGCCCAGCACGTCGTCTGTGATGGCGACCGCCCCGCCTACGCACTCGGTCACGTCCTGCCCGGTCATCTCGATATGGATACCGCCGGGGTGCGTGCCCTCTGCGCGGTGGACCGCGAAGAAGCCCTTTGCTTCTGTCAGTATGCGGTCGAACGGCCGAGTTTTGTAGCCGCTATCCGCTTTGATGACATTGCCGTGCATCGGATCGCAGCTCCACACCACAGGATGGCCTTCGCGCTGCACTGCGCGCACGAGCTTGGGTAGGCCTTCCTCGACCTTGTCATGGCCAAAGCGACTGATGAGTGTGATCCGGCCCGCCTCGCGCGACGGGTTCAGCTGGTCGAGCAGCTCGATCAGCGCGTCCGGCTCTAGCGAGGGCCCACATTTCATGCCCAGCGGATTGCCGATGCCGCGCGCAAATTCGATATGGGCACTGCCGGGGAAGCGCGTGCGATCCCCGATCCACAGCATGTGCGCGCTGGTGGCATACCATTCGCCAGTCAGTGAATCCTGCCGGGTCAGCGCTTCCTCGTAAGGCAGCAACAGCCCTTCATGGCTGGTGTAGAAGCTGGTGCCCTGCAATTGCGGCACGGTGGCCGGGTCGATCCCGCAGGCTTCCATGAAGTCTAGCGATTCGCCAATCCGATCAGCCGTCTCGGCGAATTTCTCCGTCCATGGCGTGCGGCCCATGAAATCGAGTGTCCACTGATGCACCTGGCGCAAATTTGCGTATCCGCCGCCAGCAAAGGCGCGCAGCAGGTTGAGCGTCGATGCAGCTTGCGAATAGGCGCGCACCATCCGACCGGGATCGTTGCGACGCTGGACCGGATCGAAATCGATTCCGTTGATATTGTCACCGAAATAGCTCGGCAGGGTCACGTCACCCTTGGTTTCGGTCGGCGCCGAACGCGGCTTGGCAAATTGACCGGCCATGCGACCGACCTTCACCACCGGTCGCTTGCTGGCAAAGGTCATGACCACCGCCATTTGCAGCAAGACACGGAAAGTGTCGCGGATATTGTTCGGGTGGAACTCGGCAAAGCTCTCGGCACAATCGCCGCCTTGCAACAGAAACGCCTTGCCGTTGGCAACGTCTGCAAGGTCCGACTTCAGCGCGCGCGCCTCCCCAGCGAACACCAGCGGCGGATAGGCCGCAAGCGTAGCCTCGGCCTCGGCCAGTTCGGCCGGGTCCTCATAGTGCGGCAAGTGCCGGGCTTCGTGGGCTTTCCAGCTCTCGGGGGACCAATTGTTTGACACGTCGAACTCTTCTTTCAATTTCTGCGTAGGACCGGAGCTAGGAGGCGCTCCCATCCACGCCAATTCGGCGGCGCGGTTACCGCGCCTTCATTACATATGTAAAGCCGCAATGGGCGATACGACAACATTATTTCGCGAAACCTGTAATCGCTCGTTTCGATCAGACGGGTTTGCGCCTGACCAGTTAGCGTCCAATCACCTCAGGGCGGCGGGGCGTAGACGCCGCAACCGGCGTTACGGCGGCTGGAACCGCTTCGGACAGCTCGGTTCCCTCTGGCAAGACGGCGAGACGCCAACCCGGCTGGCGTCCGAAATAGCGCCCGGCCAGCAGCTGCATGTTTTGCGGCGTTGTGCTCGAATAATCGCCCAGCAAGGTGGGCAGCAATGCGATCCGGCGGCGATCGGTCGTCGCGCCTTCAAGCTGGAACAGCCAGAAGGTGTTCCCCGTCGATGCGCGGCTGAACAGCTGACGCAGCGGTTCGGTCACGCGGTCCAGCTCTTCCTTGGTCGGCGGCGTGTTGACGAGGTCGCGCGCGATCTTGTCTGCCTCGGCAAAGAACACCGGCACGTCTTGTGGCTGCAATTGCGCCAGCGCGGTGATCGTGCCGCCGCTTTCCAGATCAACCGGCCAATCGGAGAAAATTTGCGGAGCATAGCTCGCGCCAGCCCGTTCTCTCATCGCTTCCAGCAAGCGGTTGTTGAATACATCAATCAGGATTTGCAGTTGGCGCGATTCACGCAGGGACTGGACCCCCGCGCCGCTCGGCCAGGCAATAACCGCCGCCGCCTGATTGGTGTCGCCGCGGTGATTGAGAACCGTGGTTCCTCCCGAGGCAGCCGGAAATTCCGGCACGCGCTGCGCGATTTCTGTCGGCACCGGAGTACGCGGAGGCAAAGCGCCGAAGGTGCGGCGCATCGCCTCGACCGTAGCATCCTTGTCGAACTCGCCGAACACCAGCACTTCCACCGGTCCCTGAGCGAGCAGCGGTTCCCACACTTCGCGGAACTTCTCTGGCGTCACATCGGCCAACGCATCGGGATCGGGCGTGGCAAAGCGCGGGTCACGATCAGTGATCAGATATTGCAGGTCGCGATTGATCACGCCGTTCGGACTTGTTGCATAGGCGTTATAAGCCAGCTGAGCGGCGGCGCGGGCGCGGATTACCGGATCCTTGTCCCAGCGCGGCATGCCCAGCTTCGCAGCAAACAGGTAAAGCTGGTCTGCCACATCATCGGAGCGGGTGCGCGCGGTGAAGGTAAACACAGCATCCTCGATCGAAAAGTCGAAGCCAAGTTTGCGTCCGGTCGCAAGCCGATCAAGCTCTTCCTGACCCAGCTCGCCCAGCCCCGATCCGACCAATGCGGTCGATCCGAGCGCCGCATAGGCCGCATTCTCAGCGTCGAATGCGCGGTAGCCAGCGCCAAAGCGCACCTTTACGACGACGCGGCCCGGCTCGGCGTTGTTCGACCACAGCAGCGCCTTCACACCATTGTCGAAATCCACCTGCTCGATGTCGAGCAATCCAATCGGTCCGCGATTGGCAATCGTTCCCGGCTCACCCACCGGAGGCAGTTCATCGAATGAGACGGTCTTTGCCGCCAGGCGCGCGCTGCCATCGACGGTCACTTCACGGCCCATTGCAAGGCGCAATGCGGATTCGTCGGCCTCGCCGGTAGTCGGCGTAACATAAACTCCTCGCACAACATCGCCGGTGAAGAGCTTGCGTGTGTGGGCCAGGACTTCCTCAGGGGTGAAGCGCGGCTTGGTCTCGCGGAAAACCTTCAGCACGACCTCGGGAGAAGCGGTGGTCTCACGAATGTCGACCGCGTTGATTAGCGTGTCCGCCAAATCGGAACCGGAGATCACAGAGCGCTGCTCGACCTGGTTGGCAAAAGCGATATCGAACTCGGCGACTTCGCGGTCGATCTCTTCCTGCGTCGGAGCGCTGGCCAGCGCATCGGCAATCACGCCGCGTACATCAGCCAGCGCGCTGTTCCAGTCTTCGGATAGCGGCGCAAACGTAACAAAGGTCGCATCGGTTGAGCGGGAAACGTCATCCTGCTGCACCTGGGCATAGAGATAGCTGCCGCCTGATCGGGCACGCGATTCTAAGCGGCGGTTGATGATCGACTGCGCCACCGCCTCAATCATCAGGCCTTCATTATAGACGATGGTGTCGTCCACTTTGCGCCATGGCCGCATCACGGCATAGGTCAGGCTGCGCGGCAGGTCGGGCTCGACCAGCACGCCGATTTCGCCAATTGGCCCAGCGGGATCATCAGTCTTGGGAGCTCCCGGCGGCGGCACGGGATCGCCAAAGTCAGGTGCTTCCACGCCCTCGCCCTTGCCTTCCCAGTCGCCAAACCATTGCTCGACCAGACCGGCAAGCGCCTCTGGTGGGGCGTCCCCAACCACCACGATCACAGTGTTTTCAGGGCGATACCAGCGGCGATAGAATTCCGAAACCTTGGCGCCATCGGCCCCTTGCAGGGTCTCGACCGTGCCGATGGGCGTGCGGGTCGCGAGGCGCTGCCCCGCAAACAGTTTGGCACGCGTAAACTCTCCCACGCGCTCTGCCGCACCGCCGCGCTCTCGCTTCTCAGCCAGCACAATCGGCAACTCAGTCGCGACGTTTTCATCATTCAGAACCGGTTCGCGGATCATGCCCGAAAGCAGCTTAAAGCTTTCATACAGCTTGGCCCGGTTGGCACCCGGTAGGTCCAGTTTGTAAGCGGTGTGGGTCGGGCTGGTTTCGGCATTGGTATCGCTGCCGAATGTCGCACCCAGCCGCTGCCAGGTCTCAATCGCCTTAGCCTGGCCCAGATATTTGCTCTCACGAAACAGCAAGTGTTCGAGCAAGTGCGCATAGCCCTGTTCAAAATCGCGCT
>JBCBDF010000056.1:9554-10779 GCA_038529875.1 Pseudomonadota bacterium
TCGCGCTCGTGCAACGAACCGGCGTCAATCCGCACCCGGATCGAGACCTGCCCCGGAGGCACGCCGTTCCTGCGCACCGCATAACGCAGGCCATTGTCCATTTCGCCAAACAGCCATTCGCGATCGACCGGCACGTTGCTGTTTTCATAGAGCCACGGAACTTCATCCGCCGTCTGCAGGTCTTTCGGCGCAGGAATCTCGATCGCGCTCGGTGGCGGTGGCGCTTGCAGTGGGCCGTTAGGCTCCACATTTTGCGCGGTCGCAGGAAAGATAAGAGCCGCAGGTGCAGCAAGCAGACAGAGGGCTTTTGCGCCCTGAAAAATCGCGTTCATGCCCGCAATATAAGCGAGCGAGGTGTGAAGGGATAGTGAATGCTAAGCAATTGTGCGCATTTCGCCCTGCGTTTTTGCCGATTCAGCGCCTCTCATCGTCTTGTAGCGTCGCTCACCAGCCCCTAAATATGGCTCATGTTCATCGAAACCGAAACGACGCCGAACCCGGCGAGCCTCAAATTCCTGCCCGGTCGCGCGGTCATGACTGCCGGGACGCGCGAATTTGCCAGCCCCGAAGCTGCCGAAGCGAGCCCGCTTGCCCAGGCCATTTTCGACACGGGTGAGGTTGTGAATGTCTTCTTCGGCAGCGATTTTGTAAGTGTGACAGCAGCTCCGGGCGCCGACTGGGGCTCGCTCAAATCGCAAGTTGTTGCGATCCTACTGGATCATTTCGTGTCGGAAGCGCCCTTGTTCGCCGCTGGCACGGCGGGAGACATCTCGGTTCCGCTGGAAGAAGAGATGGCGGTCGAAGAATCGGCTGAAGACAGCGAGATCATCGCGCAGATCAACGAATTGCTCGAAACCCGTGTCCGCCCCGCGGTCGCCGGCGATGGCGGCGATATCGCCTATCGCGGCTTCAAGGACGGTGTCGTTTACCTGACGCTGCAAGGGGCATGCTCCGGCTGTCCATCGAGCACCGCCACGTTGAAGCACGGGATCGAAGGCTTGTTGAAACATTACGTGCCTGAAGTCGTTGAAGTACGCGCAGCCTGATTTTCAACGACCTCCGGGGCCAAAATGACCAAGCAATTTCACGGCAATGTTCTGTCCGCCGACGCGCTCGACCAACTTTTCAACGAAGCGCGCAGCTACAATGATTGGCTCAATAAGCCCGTTGGCGAAAAACAAATCCGCCAAATCCACGACCTGCTGAAAATGGCACCGACTTCGGC
>JBCBDF010000057.1:0-10670 GCA_038529875.1 Pseudomonadota bacterium
CGTGCGCGCTTCGCCCAGCACCTGACCGACCTCGATCACAGAGCTGGACGGGAATTCGCGCACCATTTCGCGCAAGAATTCACCGCGCGCTTCCGGGTCAACATCGTCAGGTAGGTCGAGAGTTGCAGACAGATTGTGCGGCGCGTCGGCGATGGCATTGCGTGAGAACACCATGGTGAAGTTGAAGCTCATATTCTCCCAGTCGATTTCGCGCACATTGGCGATCCGCGTCTTACGCTCGACCCCCAACACACCAATCGTGAGATAATCGCCGACCCCAAGCCCGGCGGCTTCAGCCAACTGCGCATCGATCGAAACCAGCGGTTCGCCGTTATGTTCGGCGCTCCACCATTCGCCCTCGGTCAATCGATTTCCCTGTGGCAATTCGTCTGCATAGGTGATGCCGCGTTCTCCGCGCAGCGCCCACGCACCCTCGGGAATTTGCTCAAGCTCGGCCACGCGCTGCATCGCGTCTTCGGGGCCAAAGGCGAGCACGGAGCCGCGCAAGGTCGGTACGCTGCGCAAGGCGGCATCGGAGAAGCGGGCCTGCACCAGGTCGTAGAAGCGCTCTTCCTCGCTCACAGGCACGTCGAGCACGAAATAGTCAGGCGCTTCTTGCGGCACGCGGCTGTCGATATTGCCCTCAATTGCGCTTTGCGTCGCGGCGAGCAGCACGAAGGCGGCCAAACCGAAACCGAGCGCAGTGACAAGCGCGCTGGTCGGCGCACCGGGTCGATGGAGATTGGCAAGCGCGCTGCGAAGCAACGGGTTGCTCGGGCGCGGAAGGCTATGCGCAAGTTTTTGGATGCCAAACCCAAGCGCAGCGAGCGCGATCAATGCGCCGCCAGCTCCCAGCAGGAAACCGCCGGAGAGCATGGGTTGCGCGGTGGTGATAAGCGCAAGGGCGCAGATGGCAACGATACCCGCCGCGGTCCAGGCGACGGCTCGCCAGTCGCGCGCCAGCGGGGCGATGCCGGATCGCATAAGCGCCATGGCTGGGAAGGTGCGCGCGCGCAGCAATGGCGTCGCGGCGAAGGCGAAGGCGACGAGCAAACCGTAAGCAGCGGCCAGCATCAGCGGTGCAGGCTCGATCACAAATCCGGTTTCAACAGGCAGCAAGCCATCCAAAGCCGCGCCCAGAACCGGGGTGACTAACACACCCACCGCAAGGCCCGCCGCGCTGCCGATCAGCGCCGCAACGGCGATCTGGAGCGCATAGACGCGCACAATGTCGCGCGAGGAGGCCCCGAGCACCTTTAGCGTCGCAATGCTGCCCCTGCGCGCTTCAAGGTATGAGGACACGCCGCCTGCAATGCCGATCCCGGCGATAACGAGTGCGGCGAGCCCGACCAGTGTCAGGAAGTCGCTCATCTGTCGTACGAAACGGTCGGCACCCGGAGATGCGCGATCACGGTCGCGGAAGTCGAAGCCGGAATTGGGGAAGGCTTCGCTCAGCTCTTCCTCGACGCTTTCAGGATTACGGCCCTGATCTTCGAAAGCTATGCGATACTTGCTTTCATACAATGAGCCGGGCTCAAGCAAGCCCGCGCGCCGCGGCACATCGTCTGCGACGATGATCGTTGGCCCGAGCTGGAACCCTTCGGAGAGGCGATCAGGCTCTTTGTCGATAATGCCAGCGGCGACCAGTTCGACCGTACCGATCTTGAAGGTGTCGCCCACTTGGATGTCGAGCCGGTCAATCGCGCCCTGGGCCAGCCACGCATCATTCCCCGTCGGTGCACCGGTCTCGCGCCCATCGGCGAGGGTAAGGGTGCCATAGAGCGGCCAGCGCTCGTCAACTGCCTTTAGCTCAACAGGAGCCGCGCCATCTTCTGCATTGGCCATCGCCTGCAAGCGAGTGCCCCCGGAGACTTGGCCGTATTCGGAGAGGGCCGCAAGTTCCTCATCGTTGAGCCCGCGCTGCCAGATTTCGATCTCCAGATCGCCGCCAAGCAGCTCTTGGCCGCTGGATTCCAGTTCGCGCTCGATTGCGGAGGTTAGTGTGCCGATGGCTGCCAGCGCCGCAGTGCCCAGGAAAATGCATACGAGCAGCAGTCGCAGCCCGCGAAACCGCGCATTCAGATCGCGGCGGGCGATACGCCATGCGCCGCTCCAAGAAAGCATACTGGACGATGCGGCGTCGCTCACGCCGCTGGTGCCTTTACGACGGTTTCGTTCGCCGTATCAGACGCGATCACACCGTCCGCCATCGTGATCACTCGCTCGCAGCGCTCAGCCAGCGAGGGGTCGTGCGTAATAATCAGCAGAGTCGCGCCGGTCTCTTCGCGGCGAGCGAACAGCAAGTTGATGATCTCTTCTCCCGTCGCAGCATCGAGATTGCCGGTCGGCTCGTCGGCGAAAATCAGCGTGGGGCGGGGCGCGGTGGCGCGGGCAATCGCCACACGCTGCTGTTCACCGCCAGAAAGCTGAGTGGGATAGTGGCCGATGCGGTGACCAAGACCAACCGCCTTCAGCTCCGCTTCGGCACGCTGGCGGGGGTTTTCGCCGCCTGACAGCTCCATCGGCGTCGCGACGTTTTCGGCTGCGGTCATGGTCGGCAACAGATGGAAGGCTTGCAGCACAATCCCAATCCGGCCCCTGCGCGCTTGGGCCAGGCCATCCTCGTCCAGCGAGGCGAAATTCTCTCCCGCCACTTGTAAGCTGCCTCCGCTGGCGCGTTCAAGGCCGGACAGCACCGCCATAAGCGAGCTCTTGCCCGAACCCGATGGTCCGAGCAGGGCGACGACTTCGCCGGTCGCGATGTCGAGGTCGATACCGCGCAGGATCTCAACCGGCGCTTGAGCAGAGCCAAGGGTTAGGGTGAGGTTGCGGGCGGAGATCGCAAGGGCGGGAGCAAAAGAAGAGTTTGTCACGTGATCCAAATGGCATAGGGGTGGGTTGCAAACAAGATACCGAAGTCGGAGGCTCGTAGATGCGAATTGGCGTTTGGTCGAAGAAACCACTGGCGGCGCTGCTGGCGTTGGCAGTGGTGGCATGTGGCGGCGAAACTCCTGCGGCCGATCCGCAAAGAACCACAAGCGGCGATAATGCCAATGCAAACCCTTCAATCAGCGCTCCGGTTCCCGTGGAGGGGCCAGAGCGGCGAGTGATCGCCTTTGGGGATAGCCTGTTCGCGGGTTACAATGTGGCACCGGAGGATAGCTATCCGGCGAAATTGCAGGATGCGCTGCGCGAAAATGGCGTGAATGCGCTTGTCGTGAACGCGGGCATTTCGGGTGATACCAGCGCGGCCGGGCGACAGCGATTGGCGTTCACGCTGGACGCTCAAGAGGAAAGGCCTGACCTTTTCATTCTGGAGCTGGGCGGGAATGATCTGCTGCGCGGGATTGAGCCTGACGAGACGCGGGCAAACTTCGTCGCAATGTTGGATGAATTGCGGTCGCGCGAAATCCCGGTCCTGATCATGGGGATGCGCGCGCCGCCCAATTATGGCCCGGAATACACGCAGGAGTTCGACGCGCTCTATGGCGATCTGGCGCGCGAATATGGCGCGGCTTACATTCCGTTTTGGTTGGAAGAAATCTATCAGGAACCCCAGCTGTTCCAGGACGACCGGATTCATCCGACCGAGGAGGGGATTGAGCGGTTGGTCGCGGCGACGGTTGAGCGGGTGCAGGCGGCAATTCCCGATAAGATGACTGCAAAAGAGTGATCTCCTGCAAAAGCAGGAGTCCAGCAAACTACAGGACTATCTCTCTGAATTCCTACCTGCGCAGGAAATCATAATCGTCGCAAAGAACCACTACTGACTCGCCAAACAGCCGCCTCGCCCGAAATTTTGTCAAACGGCGACAGCTCCGTACCCGTCATCCAGACTTGCGCACGACCCTGATCCAGCCGTTCAAACAGGGCCGCACGACGCACGGGGTCGAGATGGGCTGCCACTTCATCAAGCAGCAGCACAGAAGGCCGCCCTTCCGCCGCCAGCACGCCATGCGCAAGGGTGATCGCGATCAGCATCGCCTTCTGCTCTCCGGTGGAGCAAACGGCGGCCGCTTGCCCGGAGCCGGCCATCACCACATCCAGCTCATCACGATGAGGGCCAGTCAACGCTCGCCCAGCAGCCTTGTCCCGCGTGCGCTGTCGACCTAGTTCGTCGCAAAGCTTCTGCGGCTCCAACGGACCGCCGGGCCGGTATGTCAGCACCGGCTTGGCGAATGGCTGCGCGGGCAGGGCGGACAATTCGACGCTCAGCGCCTCAATCAGGCCGATACGATTAGCCGCCACCGTACTTCCATGCTGCGCGGCCTGAGCTTCGATAGCATCGAGCCAACGCGCATCGCCGCGTTCCTCCAGCAGGCGGTTGCGTTCGCGCAAAGCCGTCTCCAACTGTGAAACCGATTTGGCGTGGCTTGGCTCCACTGCCAGCGTCATCCGGTCGATAAAGCGGCGGCGGGCACCGGCGGAATCCATGAACAGGCCGTCCATTGTCGGCGTCAGCCATGATATGGCCAGCCATTCGCTGAGCGAACTCGCGCTCGCCTCCGCGCTATTGATGCGGACGAGGCGGCGGCGCGGTTGGTCAGGATCGACATAGGTGCCGATGCGCGCGCTGACCTGGCTTTGCTCGATCAGGCTCGCGCCAATGGCAAAGCCGCCGCTGCCACCCTGTCGGGCCAGATCACCGATTGCCGCGCGGCGGATCCCGCGACCAGGACTGAGCAGTGACAGCGCCTCCAACACGTTGGTCTTGCCCGCGCCATTCTCGCCAACAAGCAGGTTGAACTTCGCGGTTTCGAAAAGTTCGCTCGCCGCATGATTACGGAAATTTTCGAGGGAAATCTTGTCGAGCGCCATAGGGCAGCGGCGTTAGCATGCGCTGCGATATTGGCCAGTCACAAGCCTCTTGAAATCATCAATCCCAATATATGGGAAAAAATACCAACCTTTCGGAATGATGAACGACGAGTTAAATCTTGTAAAGTGCCAAAACCGCAGAAATCCGCTGTTTTTTGAGTTTGGCACGGGTCATGCAGAGTGTTGGGCATCAGCGAGACAATCTCGCAAGAAACGAAAAAGACCAACCAAGGAGACCAACAATGTTTGCCACTGATACCACAAACCGCCTCTTCGCCGCCGCCTTCTCGCTCGCCATCACGGCAGCATTCATGGCCACAGCGATCCTCCCAGCCAGCCCCCAACTGTTCGCCTAATCCCGAACGGCTCACTCAAAAAGAAAGGATACATAATGTTTAACAACGACATCGGATCACGCGTTTTTGCCGCTGCTTTCTCAGTCGCAATCTCCGCCATCTTCCTCGCCGCTGCGATCATCCCCGGCTCACCCAGCCTGGTCGCCTAAGCCCAAACCACACAACTCAAAAAGGAAACACAGATAATGTTCGCTTCAATTGACCTTAGCAGCCGCGTGTTTGCAGCCGTCTCGGCCCTCGCGATCTCGGCGGTCTTCATGGCCACCGCGATTGTCCCGGCTACCCCCGCTCTCGGAGTGATGGCATGAACAACGTAACCAATTCACCAAATGGCACGCCGCCAAGCACCGGCTTCCGCCTCGACAAGCACAATGGCAAGATCTTCGGCGTCAGCGCCGGTATTGCCAACTATCTGGGCACCGACCCAATGTGGGTTCGCATCGGATTTGTCGCAGCAACCTTGCTTGGTTTCGGACTGACCATTCCAGTCTATGTCGCGATCGCCTTGATTGCGGATTAGGAGCGTGGCCAGAAAAAGTGGAGCCCGGTTTTTCGGTTCGGCCACGCGACCGACATAGATCTTGGCGCAAAGAAAAGCGGTTCCCAGTTTTCGGAACGCCAAGACCGATCTGACCAAACCGGGAGGGGCCGACTGGCCCCTCTTTTTTGTGTGTGGTCAGGACCTCCGTCCTGACGTCAGCCGCCGCCACCCGCTCCCTCCACCCTTCCACCCGGAGCCTACCGGGATAATATCCGGGCGGAAGGGTGGAGGGCGAAGGTGGCTACAGGCCGCAATCAAAAACGACAATCACATCGCCGAAATACCGCCGTCGAGCTTGATTTCCGCTCCGGTCATGAAACGGCTTTCATCACTCGCAAGATACAGCACCGCATTGGCAATATCGTTTGGCTCACCGACGAACTTCAGCGGAATTTGCCGCGCGAGCTTTTCCAACAGCACATCCTTGTCGAGATTATGCGCCTTGGCGGTGCCATCGAGGATCGGTGTATCGACAAAGGTAGGGTGCACCGAATTGGAACGGATCTGCATATTGTTCTTGGCACAATGCAGCGCGATGGATTTGGACAGCATCCAGACGGCAGCCTTTGAGGCATTGTAAGCTGGCATGGTGTCGCTCGCGATCAGACCCGCGATTGAGCTGATATTGATGATCGATCCCGGCGCGTGCTCGCGCATCAAGGGCAGGGCCTTCTGGCAGCCGTGAAATATGGAATCGACATTGATCGAGAAGCAGCGCTGCCAGTCCTCGAATGTGCAGGTTTCGATATTGCCGGCAACACCGATCCCGGCATTGTTAACCAGCACATTGAGACCGCCAATCTCTTCGCGCGCCGCATCGACTGCCGTCTCCCAATCAGTCGGGTTGGTCACATCGTGTTTGATGCCGTGAGCATGACCTGCGCCGCATTCCGAATTGATCCGTGAGGCAGTGTCTTCTGCGCCCTGGCCATTGATGTCGGTGCACAACACGCGTGCACCCTCCCTTGCGAGCAAGGTTGCGTGAGCCGCCCCCAGACCCTGCGCAGCACCTGTTACCAGCGCCAATTTACCCTCGACGCGTCCTTTTCTCTCGGCGCTCATAATCTCAATCCTCTCCAATAAATCCAGCTGTCAGCAGCATCGCAATTCGCACGTCAATGGCATGGCCGCGCTTACGCCATTCGGCAACAAAGCGTGGCAGGTCGTCGAGAGCAACGCGGTGCACAAGTATGTTTTCGCTTTCGGTTCCGCCGCCTTCGCTCACCTTTGTCAGGCCATGCGCGCGCAGCAGGGTGAAGCTTTCGCTTACCATTCCAGGTGATGAGTAGAACTGCCCGAGGTTTTCCATCCGCTCGGCTGTGTAGCCGGTTTCTTCCTCGAGCTCGCGCAACGCAGCGTCTTCCGCCGCTTCGCCTTGTTTGCCCTCGTCATCGCCGACCAGTCCGGCGGGAACCTCAAGGCTGAAGCATCCGAGCGGCACTCGATACTGGCTGACCAGGAGTACATGGCGGGTTCCATCTGGATCGGTGTCAACGGCTAGGATGGCGGCGGCGCGGATGCCGCGCGTGCGGCCGACATATTCCCACCTGCCCCGGCGCTTGGCATTGATGAAGCGGCCTTCCCACATCACCTCTTCGGGTTTGTCCGCATCCATGTCGCGAACGAATTCGGAATCGGGAATGGTCACTCAAAAACTCCGTCCGTGCTGAGTCCGTCGAAGCATGAACGGCCCGTTCTTGGGCCCCTTCGACAAGCTCAGGGCGAACGGGTCAAGTGGAAAATCGCGGTGCCGCTTAGACTTCGATCAAGCGGTCGGGAAGTTCGTTTTCGTCCGTGTCGTCGCGCGGGAAATGCTCGGACAGCACTTGCCCGACGTCGCGCACTCCAGCGGCCATGCCCTCAGCTAGGTGGCCCCGTTTGATCTCTGCGAGCATGTCGGCCATCGCTTCGCCCCAGATTTCGGCTGAGACCTTGGCCGCAATCGGTTCGTCAGCGACGATTTCTGCGCGGTGTTCGCGCATCGAAAGATAGATGAGAATACCCGTGCGGCCATGGGTGCGCGCCTCTGCGCCAACCTTGAAGTGCTTGACCGCTTGTTCGTGCACGCGCGCGGTCTTTATCGGTGGCGGGATCAGGGCGAACCTGAGTGGATCCCATTCCTGGACTGCCCATGCAACTGCAAACGCAATCAGGCCCAGCGCAATGGTCATGCTGGCCAGCTCGCCCGTGCTCCATTCACTGCCCCAGCCGCCGGTGAGGCTATCCCACAGGTTTAGAAAGGGCAGGGGCACGGCTGCAAACAGGCTCATGGCCGTGAATGCCAGTGCTGCGGCCCATAGCAGGGAGACGTCGGAATAGCCGTCTGAGCGGTCGGCCAACACGGTCAGGATTTCGCCCGAAGTTTGCTGCTCCGCTTCGCCGACTGCGTCGGAAACAATCGTGTGCTGATCCGGTGTCAGATAGCTCATCTACCATCCCCCCGAGGCGCCGCCGCCACCGAATGAGCCGCCACCGCCGGAAAATCCGCCGCCGAAACCTCCGCCAAAACCACCGCCACCGCCGCCCCAATCATCGCCGCCACTCATTGCACCGCGCGCGATTGCGCTGCCGATTTCCCATAGGATGATGTCGCCTGCGGTATCCTTCCAATCGCGATCACGCCGACCCCACGGGCCTTTGCCTTTCTTGGCACGATATTTTCGCCGCCGCCCACGCCCGCGCAGGGCTGGCAGGACAAAGAAGAAGAAAATGAAGCCTATCCAGATCAGCGCGCCGACTGGGAAACCGCCTTTTCGCTCGCCTTGCTCACGGGTTTGGCTGGCCTGCTGTGCGACCAGCGCCGCCTGATCTGGCGGCAGTTGCAATTGTTGTACGATCGCGCCTGTGCCCGCAACGATCCCGCCCGGGTAATCGTCCTCCCGAAAGCGGGGCAGGATCGCGTTCTGGATGATGAGCGATGACAGGGCATCGGTCAGATAACCTTCGAGGCCATAGCCGACCTCGATACGGACCTTGCGGTCATTTGGCGCGACGATCAGCAACGCCCCATCATTGCGTTCCACATCGCCAAGGCCCCATGCGCGGCCAAGCTGATAGCCATAATCGCTGATGTCATAACCTTGCAGGTCGGGAATGGTCGCAACCACCAATTGGCGTTGCGATTGCGTTTCCAGCGCTTCCAGCTCAGCGGCCAGTTGCGCTTCCACTTCTGCGGGGATGATATCGGCATTGTCGACCACGCGACCTGTCAGTTCCGGAAATTCCGGTTGGGCGGCGAGCGGTGTCGCTATCAGCGCCAGAAGTCCGGCGAACAGGATTGCCAAACGCTTCACGCTGCCTCTTTCAGTAGTTCTGGAGTGACTTCGCGGATCAAGCCATCGACTCCGTTTTTCACGCCGGATTCGAAATCGCCGGAGCGGAAGCGCGGCAAGATATCGCGCTGGATAATGGTTGCGGCTTCTTCATCCTTGATGTCCTCCACAAGGCCGATGCCAACCTCAATTCGCACCTGACGCTCATTGGGCGCGACCAATAAGAGCAAGCCGTCATTTCGATCAACGTCTCCAAGGCTCCAGGCTCGAGCCAGGTTGATCGAGTATTCTTCGATCACATGGCCGTTGAGGCTGGATGTCGAGGCTACCACGAATTGCACCTGCTTTTCGTCCTCCAATCGGGCCAGCTGGCTTGTGAGCCTGGCTTCGAACGCATCGTCAAAGATATCAGCCTGATCGACCACCCGCCCCGTCAATTCCAGCGCAGGCTCAGGCGCATTCGACCCGGTTGAGCATCCTGCGAGCAGCAGAAAGGCTGCCAAAGAGGCGCGAGGGAAGGGCACTCGCCGGGGTCTCAGGAGTTCGAGGTCATGTCGAGCTCAGGAGCTTCCTCAGCGCCTTCGGTCGTCGCCTTGTAAGATGCGAGTGGCTCTGCGCCGTGGATGATGTTCGCGCCGATCGTATCGGGGAAGGTGCGGATCGTGGTGTTATACTGGCGCACCGCTTCATTGTAGTCGCGCAGCGCCACCGCAATGCGGTTCTCGGTGCCTTCAAGCTGGCTTTGCAGCGTGATGTAGCCTTGGGTCGAGGTGATCTGCGGATAAGCCTCAAAGCTGGCGAGCAGACGGCCAATCCCTTGGCTCATTTGGCTCTGCGCAGCTGCGAACTCTTCCATCTTCGCCGCATCGCCAAGATCATCCGTAGAGACGTTGACGCTGGTTGCCTTGGCCCGAGCTTCAGTCACTTCGGTCAGGATTGCACGTTCGTTTTCAGCCGCACCTTGCGCCACTTCGGCAAGGTTCGGGATAAGGTTTGCCCGGCGTTGGAATTGCGCTTCGACATCGGCCCATTTGGCCTTGGCGTTTTCTTCCGCCGCTGGAACCGAGTTGATCCCGCAAGCAGCCAGACCGAGTGATGCGGCCGCAACGAGTGCAAACCGGCGAATGCTTTTGAAATTCATGAAAATCCCTTTCTTCCGCGCCACTTCAGGGCGCGCACCCTCTTGATCGAAAAACTGATATTCGAAACCGTCCTGTATTGCTGATATAGCACACCGCAGGCCCCTTTCAAGGCGTGGATGGATGGGCTCAGGTGCTTGGCAAAGCATCGGATTTCTGCAAACTCACTCACAGTTGAGGGGTCTTAGGGAGAAAACAATGCTCACAGAATTCAAGGAATTTATCGCAAAGGGCAATGTGATGGAGTTGGCCGTTGCGGTCATCATCGCGGGCGCCTTTGCCGTGATCGTCGCATCCATGACTTCAGACTTGATTATGCCGATCGTCGGCCTGATTTTTGGCGATGTTGATTTCAGCAACAAGTACATCGTGCTTTCGGGCGAAGTCGAAGCAGGCATGAGCCTGGAAGCTGCCCGTGAAGCCGGGGCCAATGTGCTGGCCTGGGGCGCATTCGTCACTGCAGTGATCAATTTCGTGATCCTGGCTTTCATCATCTTCCTGCTGGTCCGCTATGCGGAACGCGCGAAGGCGAAATTTGAGAAGC
>JBCBDF010000058.1:0-10448 GCA_038529875.1 Pseudomonadota bacterium
CTACGATCCCGATAGTGGCGCGAACCCGCGCTATGACAAGTTTCAGCTCGATCTGGATGATTGCGGTCCGATGGTTCTCGACGCGCTGTTCAAGATCAAGAACGAGGTTGATCCGACGCTGACTTTCCGCCGCTCATGCCGCGAGGGGATTTGCGGGTCGTGCGCGATGAACATGAACGGCAAGAATGGCCTTGCCTGCACAACCGCGATTGAGGATCTGAAGGGCGAAATCCGCATCACGCCGCTGCCGCATATGGACGTGATTAAGGATTTGGTCCCTGATTTCACCCATTTCTACGCGCAATACGCATCGATCCGCCCGTGGCTGCAAACGGTCAGCCCAACGCCTTCGGGCAAGGAGCGGTTGCAGACCCCTGAGCAGCGCGAGCAGCTCGACGGCCTGTATGAGTGCATCCTGTGTGCTTGTTGCTCCACCAGCTGCCCGAGCTATTGGTGGAATTCCGACAAGTTCCTGGGCCCGGCTATCCTGCTGCAGGCCTATCGCTGGCTCGCCGACAGCCGCGATGAGATGACCGGTGAACGGCTCGATCAGCTGGAAGACCCCTTCCGCCTGTATCGTTGCCACACGATCATGAATTGCGCGAACGTCTGCCCGAAAGGCCTCAGCCCGGCCAAGGCCATCGCCGAGACCAAGAAAATGATGGCAGAGCGCGAAATCTGATCCTGTGGCGCTTAGCGACGACGTATTCGAGCATAGTCCAGACGTTGATAACCCGGGCTGGAACCACTGGAATCTGAAAGACGACACACTGTTTAACGGCGCGGTGATGGGAAAGCTCATCACCCGGCGTGAGGATGACAAGTGCCGCTTGCGGATGTTTCCGGAGCGTCGGCACGAGAACCTGCAAGGCATTATCCACGGGGCGGTCACGCTCAGCCTTATCGACATTTCCATGTTCACGACCATGCATGTCGTGGGCACGGGCAATGCCGGGCCATCGGTCACACTCGAATTATCGACCCAATTCGTCGGTGGCGGCGATCCCAAGCGTCCGCTCGATGCGGTGACGGAAATCGTGCGCGAAACCGGACGCATGCTGTTCGTGCGCGGGCAAGTTGTGCAGGACGATGATGTCGTGGCGAGCTATTCCGGGATCGTGCGCAAGATGAATCTGCGCCCAGAAGCGTAGCCGGGTTTCAACGATGCTGGCGCGCTATGAAAGATTGATCGCAAACGGCGAATTGCAGCCGGACCCGGATCAACGCCGCGCGGCGGCGCGGCTCGATCAACTGCAGAAAGAGTTAGAGGCGGAAAGCTCTGGCGGACTGCTCGCGCAATTGTTCGGCGCGAAGAAGATGCGTCCACAGGGCGTATATATGTGGGGCGGTGTCGGGCGTGGGAAATCCATGCTGATGGACCTGTTCCACGAACGCCTTTCAATCAAAGAAAAGCGGCGCGCGCATTTCCACGCCTTCATGCAGGAGGTGCATGCCGAGCTGCGCGAGGTGCGCAAGAGTGCCGTCGGCGACCCCATTCCCATCGTTGCAGAGCGGCTCGCGGCTGATCTCAGATGCCTCGCCTTTGATGAAATGGTGGTCAACAATTCAGCCGACGCGATGATCATGAGTCGGCTGTTCACGCAGCTGATCAACGAACAGAATGTGGTGATCGTCACCACTTCAAACCGCCCTCCCAAAGACCTCTATAAGGATGGCCTCAACCGCGAGCACTTCCTGCCTTTTATCGATCTGGTCGAGAGCGAGCTAGACGTGGTGCCGCTCAATGGACCGACCGATTATCGGCTCGACCGGATCGGAGGTCTCACCACCTGGCACACGCCCTTAGGCGACACGGCCACCGATGCAGTGCGCGAGGCATTCTTCCGCCTCACTGATTTCGCGCCAGAAGATGCAGAGCACGTACCGAGCCAGGAGCTGGAGGTTGGCGGCAACCGCACCATCCACGTTCCCAAATCGCTGAAAGGCGTCGGCGTGTTCAGCTTCAAACGGTTATGTGTGGAGCCGCGCGGCGCGCCTGATTACCTCGCTATCGCGCAGAATTTCCATACCGTGATCATTGTCGGGATCCCGCAAATGGGGCCGGACAAACGCAACGAGGCAGCCCGCTTCGTGACGCTGATCGATGCCCTGTACGAGCACAAGGTGAAGCTGTTTGCCACCGCCGCAGCCGAGCCAGAGGCGCTCTACCAATCAGGCGATGGCAGCTTCGAATTCGAGCGCACCGCAAGTCGGCTAAAGGAAATGCAGAGCGACGATTATCTCGCGCTCGGTCATGGCACCGAGGGTTAGCGCGCTAGGCGGCGGCAATCCGTTCAGCCAGGCGGCTTTGCGCGGACGTTAGCCGGTTCATCACCTTGAGGTCTTGCTCGCGCAATTGCAGCGCGGTGTCGGCCCACATCTCCGTGATCCGATTCAGTTCCGACAGCTGCAGGTTCCAAACTTCCTTGGTCGCCCGGCGAGAACCCAGTAGTCCGGCATGGCGGCGATCCGACTTGCGGATGAAATCGCGTGTCGCACTGACACCGTCGCCCGGCTCTGCCAGCTCGTGAACGATACCAAGCTCGTACATCTGCTCTGCCGTGTAGGTCTCGTTCGATACGATCAGCCGTTCTGCAACCGTACTGCCCAGTTTGCGGGTAAGCAGAGCATGCGCGCCCATCCCCGGATACAGGCCGAACATGACCTCTGGCAGGCCGAAGGTCGCGGTCCGTTCAGCGATGATGTAATCGAACGACAATAGCGCCTCGAAGCCACCGCCCAAGGCTGCGCCCTGCACCAGGCCTATCGTCAGCATGGGTATGTCGAGCGCCTTGATATTCCGGTCCAGAATGGCGCAGCAGCGATGCCCATATGCCACAAGGCCATCGCGGTCTCCATTGCGGATCAAGCGCTGGAACAGGTCCAAATCGCCTCCAAAGCAGAACACGTCCGGTGCGCGGCTGCCGAGCACAAGATAGCGCAGCGGGACTTTGTCCGGTCCGAAATTTCGCGAAATCAGGCGTTGCCATGTCTCGAAATCATTGAGCATTTCGGGTGTAAAGCTGGGCCGGGCGGCGGGGTTCATGAAGCTCCAAAGCGTGCTCGATGCGTCATCAAACATGACGTCGAGCTCACTGAGTTCAAACAATTCTTGTGGTATCGATGAGTGGAGCGCGCTTTCGGCGATCAACTCTTCTTCCCCTGGCAACTGCCCACCCAAAGGGATTGCCCTGCTTGCCCCACTATCCATCCAGCACTGCTCCAATACGACCAAATTGGGCATCGGCTTTCTTAAACGCTTCTCCCGGGCGCTTTGCCGATTTGTTCCGATGGAACGAATACTGACCAGTGACGACCTTTATGGCAAATACAATTTTTCCCCGGATTGTATTATTCCGTCTCAAAATGGGGCGATCGTTGGCGATTATTGCCGGACGATTAGGATGTGCAATTCACCCAACCGGCTCGCTTAATTGTAATTTCAAGCATTGGCACCATTCAGGCTGCTTCACGGGATGTATCTTCCTCAAGCCATTCGATCAGCATGCCGACAACGTGACGGAACGATTGTTCCTGCTCTTCAAGCCGCGTCTCGATCCGGTTTATGGCGTCCCTGACCTTGTCATCCATTTGCAAGGGTTGGCTTTCAGTTCCGGCAGACTTCAGTTCATCGATCGCGGCTTTGATTTGGGAGGTTTGCGCTTCGCGTTCGGCCAGCAATGCGGCGACATCCTCAGACGGTGCGAGTTCATCTTCGGAAGGCGATTCCGAGGGTAGTGTCGGCGCGCTCGCGGACGTGGCACTCTCAGGGTTTGCTACTGTCGCTGCACTTTCGAACATCTCCTCGCGCACGGCAGCAACCATTGCGGGAGTGAGCTCGCTCTTGTCCTCAATCGCGCCGAGCAACAGCATACGGTTCATGATCTGATTGACCTGTCGCGGATTCCCGCCTGTTGCATCGTAAATCGCTGCAACAGTCGCCGAACCGACCGCCGGATTTCCGTCCCACCCGACATGTTCAAGCCGGTGAGAGATGTAGGCTTCGACCTCTTGTTCGCTGAGCGTTTCCAAGTGGTCCGATGCAATTATGCGCTGGCGCAGTTGATCGAGGCCTGGATGGTCGGCGATGGTGGTGCGAAACTCCGGCTGGCCCAGCAACATGCCCTGTAGCAACGGGCGCGAGCCTAGCTGAAAGTTTGAGAGCATCGACAGCTCTTCCAGAGCATTCACGCCCAGCTTCTGGCATTCATCCACCACCAACAGACAACGGCGACCTGCGCGTGCCTCTGATTGCAGAAAGCTCTCGATTGCCCCCAACGCCCCGACCTTGTCTCGTCCTTCCACTTTCAGGCCGAAACTGTGAGCCGCGACATGGACCAATTCTTCACCATCAAGGGCGCTGGTAACGATCTGGCCGACCGTGAACACGTCCGGGTCGAGCGCTGCAATGAGGTGCGCCACCAATGTCGATTTGCCCGCGCCGGCCTCACCGGTGACGACCATGAAGCCCTCGCCCTGGTCGAGGCCGTACCGCAGGTGGACCAGAGCCTTTCTCTGGCTTTCGCTTTCGAAATAGAATTCAGGATCAGGCAGCAGCTGAAATGGGCGAGCGCTGAATCCGTAATGCCGTTCGTACATCTGCTACACATCCTTGACCAAGGCCGGCGAACACCAGCTCAAAGAGTATTGGCGAAACTGGCGCGCGCAAAAGGCGCAGCCTGCTTCGTCGAAATTGGTGAACATAGCGTTAGGAATACCAAGTAAAGGGCGCGGCGATCCATCCCCATTTGCTATAGTTAGACGAGCATTTCCGCTGCTGGGCCGTGGCCGAGGAAGGCGCTGGGGCTGGCAGTGGCTCCGTATGCGCCCGCGCAGAAGACCGCGACAAGGTCGCCGACATCAGCGTGTGGCAGCGCGGCTTTGTCCGCCAACCGATCAAGCGGGGTGCAAAGGCAGCCAACCACGTTGACGATATCATCCGCTGGCGCGTCATAGCGGTTGGCGATCGCCACCGGGTAATTGCGCCGAACGACGGTCCCGAAATTGCCTGATGCGGCGAGCTGGTGGTGCAATCCGCCATCGGTGATGAGGTAGGTCGTGTCGTGGCTCACTTTGTGGTCGACGATCCGGGTCAGATAGACCCCAGCTTCACCAACCAGATAGCGGCCCAGTTCAAGGCACAGCTCGGTATCGGCCAGCGCATCCGGTAAGCGCTCTACACGCTCGTGCAGCGCCGCACCTATCGCGCCGAGGTCAAGCGGCTCGTCTCCGGGGAAATAGGGAATGCCAAAGCCCCCGCCCATATTCAGCTTGGGCAGGCCTGCGCCGATTTCATCGGACAATTTAGCAGCCAATTCCAATACGTTGGATTGTGCTTCGATAATCGCATCCGCGCTCAAGGCCTGGCTGCCGGTGAAGATATGCAATCCGCGCCATTCAATGCCTGTGGCAATGATTTCGCGCGCCATAGCGGGCACTTTATCGGCGTCGATCCCGAATTGCTTTGCGCCCCCGCCCATCTTCATGCCCGAGCCCCTGAGCTCGAAATCTGGGTTCACGCGCAAGGCGATGCGCGGTGCCTTGCCCAGGCGCTCGCCAATCGCAATCGCGCGGCGTGCCTCGCCTTCGGATTCGCAATTGAGCGTCACCCCCGCGGCAATCGCCGCCTCAAGCTCATCATCGCGCTTACCCGGCCCGGCAAAGCTGATACGTGCTGGATCTATCCCGACGCTGTTGGTGATCGCCAGCTCGCCGGAGGAAGCGATGTCGAACCCATCGACCAGCCCCTCCATATGTGACACCACGGGAGCGTACGGGTTGGCCTTCACCGCATAATTCAGGCCGATCCTCTGGGGCAGCGCCGCACGCAGCTCAGCAACACGAGCGGTGAGAAGGTCGTGAGAATACACAAACAGCGGGGTTTTCCCTGCTTTTTCAGCCCATTCACTCGCGGTTTTGCCACCAATGGCAAGCTCACCATTCAGCGCTTCAAACCCGGCGGGGATCGGCCCAATCGGTTTCGGTTTCATGCTGCAAGCTCCTTAAGCAGCGCGGTGCGATCGATCTTGCCATTCGGGTTCAGCGGCATGGCATCGCGCCAATGGATCACTTTGGGTTGCATGAAATTGGGTAGGTCCTTCAGCAGCGCCTTGGCCAATGCCTTGCGCTCCTCCTCCTCATCTGTCCCGCGCACCACCAGATGCACCGCATGGCCCAGGCGTTCGTCGGGTATGCCAAGTGCAACCGCCTCGCTGACCAAATCGGTGGCGATGGCGGCCTCTTCAACCTCTGCCGGGCTGATCCGGTTGCCCGCGCTCTTGATCATCGCGTCACGGCGACCGACAAAATAGAGCAAACCACTCTCGTCGCGCTTGACCCGATCACCCGACCAGACCGCTATCTCGCCATAGGTGGATTGCTCATGTGCAGGCTTGAACCGCACGGCGGTGCGTTCAGGATCCTGCCAATATCCTTGAGCGACCAGCGGCCCGCAATGGACCAGCTCGCCCTCCTCACCGGTCGCGGCGACATTCCCATCGTCATCAATCACCAGAATTTCTGCAAAGGGAATCGCCTTGCCCATTGAAGTTGGATGCAAATCAACGAGCGCAGGATCGAGATATGTCGAACGGAACGCTTCGGTCAGACCGTACATCGGATAAAGGTCAGCCTCAGGGAAAATACCCTGCAAATCGCTCACCAGGTCGGTCGTCAGCGCGCCGCCGCTATTCGTCATTCGCCGCATCGGGCTTACTGCATCCTCAGCCCAATCCAGTTCGGTCAGCTGCACCCATAGCGGGGGAACCGCCGCAAGAGTGGTGATCTGGTGCTTCGCGCAGGCCTTCACCACATCGCGGGGGAAGAGGAAATCGAGCGGAGCAATGCTGCCCCCGGCATACCACGTTGAGAGCAGCTGGTTTTGCCCGTAATCGAACGACAGCGGGAGGACCGCGAGCGTCACATCATCGGCGGCCATTTTCAGGTAATGCGCCACGCTGACCGCGCCGAGCCACAGATTTGCATGGCTCAGCATTACACCCTTGGGCCGCCCGGTAGAGCCACTGGTGTAGAGAATGGCGGTGAGTTCGGAAGGGTCTGCATTAGATGGACCAAGTTCGCCTGAGTGTTCGTTTGCCGCTTCAAGCGCCTCTTTTTCTTTAATAATCGCGCAATTCTCTGAAACATCACCCGCTTCCAGCGAGGCCAGTCTTGCCTTGTTGCCGATCAACATGCTCGCGCCACTGTCTGCGAGGATATGCGCGGCCTGAGCGCGTTTGAGCAGCGGATTGATCGGCACATGCACCAGCCCCGCCCGTGCGGCGGCCAGCGGTATCAGGCACGTTAATTCACCCTTCGCCGCCCAGCTTGCAACCCTTGCGCCTTTTTCGGGCACTTGGCTCGCGAGCCACGATGCCAATCGCGCGACACGGTTCCGCAAGTCCTCGTGGCTGAGAACCTCGCCTCGAAGCACCAATGCCTGCCGATCACCATGGCCAAGTTCAACGCCGCGCTCAGCGATGTGGTCCAACGGCTTTTCAGTCGGGTCGAGTTTGATCGGCATAGGGTTTAAATGGCACTCTCAGGTGATCTGCGCGAGGTATCGGAGCTGCGTTAACGGCTTGCAAGTGCAGTGTCATCACGGTGAGCGCGCCCTCTCATGCAAAAACTTGCGCGGCGCGGGCGGCAAAGCTAAGGCGAGCGCCCAATTCGAACGCCCTCTACCTGTCGGGCGATAATCGGGAAACGAGGGGTCCATGTGCAGCAATCCGGCCACTGAGGCAGATACGGATATGTCAGGCATTGGCAAAAGCCGCGCGGCGATTGACCGCGATTTGAAAGGCATCATCGCTGATGTGTTGGGCCTAGAGGCAGATCGAGTTGCCGATTTCACGCCGGATACCGGCCTGTTTGGGCATCTGCCAGAACTGGATTCGATGGCCGTCGCGGGCCTGTTTACCGAGATGGAAGACCGGCTCGACATTGTGATCGAAGACGAAGACGTCGATGGCGAAATGCTGGAGACCTATGGCGGTCTGCTCGCCTTTGCCGAGGCAAAGATCATCGAGGGCTAAGGGGCGCAGGCGTGCTGCGCGCTCAGCGAGTGAAATAGCTGACCAATTCGACATGCGTCGACCAGCGGAATTGCCCTACAGGGCGCAGCTTCTCCAGCTTGAAACCCGCTTCGATCAGGCGCGCAGCGTCGCGGGCCCAGCTGGATGGATTGCAACTGACATAAACGACGCGCTCGATTGAGCTTTCTGCGATCTGCACAACCTGTTCGCGAGCCCCCGCGCGGGGCGGATCGAGCAGTGCGGCTCCAAACCGGCCGATTTCCTTGGCGTCGAGCGGATTGCGGAACAGATCGCGGTGTAGCGTATGCACTTCCAGCTGGCTGCGTGCAGCGGCAGTTTTGCAGGCCAGATGGGCAGCGCGTTCGGCCTCCACCGCCAGCACTTTGCGTCCCTCGGCAAGGCCAAAGGCAAACGTGCCAAGCCCCGAAAACAAGTCGGCAACCACGCCCGCTCCCGTCAACCACTCCTTCGCATCTGCCAGCATTACCGCCTCAGCATCGCCGGTAGCCTGCAAAAACGCTCCAGCGGGCATCGGCACGGGTACGCCAGCAAGCGTGACTGAGAGCGGTTCGGGCTCCCAAACCGTTTCCGCGCCATATCCCTGATCGATCGAGAGCCGCGCCAACCCGTTATCGCGCGCGAAATCGAGCGCAGCCTCGGTCGCCTCCAATCCTTCGAGCGTGATGTTGGTCATGCCGCAATCCACGCCTTGGTCGGCGAGCGCGAGTGCAATATCGACCGGTGCTTTGCCCGCATAGGCAGCAATAAACCGGCGCAAGGGCGCGATCAGAGCGGTCAGTTCCGGCACCAAGACCAGACATTCTTGCAAATCGACTATTTTATGCGATCCGCCCTCACGAAATCCGATCACTGCGCGCTTTCCCTTACGCAGGCCGTGGAGAGTAGCGCGGCGGCGCGCGCCGGGCGGCGACAGATGCGTGGGCAGCGATTCTCCGATTGCTATCCCCTGCCCCTCGGCTGCATTCGCGACCCGTGAGCGGACAAATTCGCGCAGTGCCTCCTCGTCGGCATGTTGCAATTGGCATCCACCACAGCGGCCAAAGTGCTGGCAGGGTGGATTGACATGGTGCGGCCCCTTAGCGAGGGTGCCGTCAGCCTCCAACACGTCGCCGGGCAATCCGCCCTTCACATGCTCGCCACCTGCGGTCACGCCATCGCCCTTGGCGGCGATGCGAATGATTTCAGACAGTGCGGTCATAGGGCGGCAGCGAAAGCCTCCCCCACCCTGCCAGCAAGCTCGTCAGCGGTGAAAGCTGGTCCGCATAGCCGCGCGGCCTCTCCATGCAGCCACACAGCTTCGCAAGCAGCGGTGAAGGCGTCTACGCCGGTGGCCATGCGGCTAACGGCAATTCCAGCCAGCACATCGCCGCTACCCGCAACCGAAAGCCAGCTCGGCGCAGGCGGCGCGATAGCGAGACGTCCGTCGGGCGCGGCGATCAACGTGTCCGGCCCCTTTGCCAGCACCACCATGCCGCTTGCCGCTGCGACAGCTTGCGCGCGGGCCTGCCGCCCCTCGGCAATCACCGAGAAGCTGCGGCAAAGGCTCTCAAGCTCCCCATCATGCGGGGTCGCGAGCATTTCGGCAGCCTCGTGGAGCATGTCGGGTTTCAGACGCACCAGTGCATCGGCGTCCAGAACAGTGGGCTTACCGCAAGCAAGCGCGACGTGCAGCCTATCCTCGGCCTCGCGATCTCGACCCATTCCAGGCCCAACCAGAAGCGATGCAATCCGATCATCGCGGGTTGCTTCTTCGAGCGGCGCATGATCGATCACCAAGCTCGCCGGGGCGTCGCCAGGCACGTGGTGCGCCAGCAATTTCACATAACCCGCACCGCCTCGCATCGCAGCGTTGCTCGCGAGCAAAGCCGCGCCGGGCATCGCACCCCCAACAACCCCGCACAGCCCGCGTGTGTATTTGTGCGCGTCTGATGCGGGACTGGAAAGCGATGGTTTGCCGATAAGCTGCGCTGCGCCGTCCACCGCCTCCACACCAATCGGTACAAGCCTGCCTGTGCCCATGATCTGCCGCGCGGGAAGCCGCCAATGCGCGAATTTCCATGCGCCCAGCGCCAAAGTCGCGTCATAGCGCGGCAGGCTATCATTGAGCATCGCGCCGCTGTCGCTTTCCACACCCGAAGGCAGGTCAATCGCAATGCGTATCAAGTGCCGCTCGGCCAGATCGCGCAGCATCAAAGAATGCTCGCCCGACAAGGCGCGCGACAAACCAGAGCCGAACAGGCAATCGATGAACACGTCGGCGCTTGCCGTCCCGCCGGATGTGAACATCTTGCCCTTGAAGGCATTGCGCGCGTTCTTCGCAGCGTCGGTCACAGGCGGCATTGGCGCGACAACTGTTACGGAATTGCCGACCTTCCGCAGGACCTCAGCAATGAC
>JBCBDF010000059.1:0-10392 GCA_038529875.1 Pseudomonadota bacterium
GGACGGGCGTCTTCTGCTTGGTGTCGAACGTCCGCGTTTGGGTCATCCCAGCCAGCATCACGCTCTCACCCTGACGCACCACCATCTGCGTCGCGATGCGGGGGCCTGCCGCCGTTGGAATGCCATCCACAACGAGCCCGTTAAGCTGAGTATCGCTAATCTCGATCTGCATCCGGATACGCATATCCCCGCCATCCTCGATCGCTGCCGGGCGGATGCGCATAGCCAATCCGTAATTGACCGAGAATGCATCGACTTCCCGCTCGCCTTGCAACCGGACAACTTGCTGGGTTGTGATGTCGAATGTGGCAACTTGATTGTTAGCGGTCGACAAAACTGGCCGGGTCACGACCCGAATTGCGCCGCGCTGCTCAAGCGCCTTGATCCGGGCCAGGAATATCTCGCCATCCCCAGACAGATAGCCCCCCGTAATGCCGCCTGGCCCAAGGCTCGGACCGCCTCCGAAAAGGAGCCCAAGGCTTTCCAGACCAAACCCGAAATCCAGCCCCAGCTCTTTCAATTTGGTCACGTTCAATTCGAGAATCGTCACCTGCGTCTCGACCATCAACGGTTCAATATCGAGGTTGGTGATCAGCTGTTCGTAAACGCCCATAGTCTCAGGTCGGTCGCGCACAATCACCGCATTGACGGTCGGGTCCGCTGAAATCCTAGGACCATCGAGATCACGTACCGGGGCGCGATCTTCGCCTCCATCTCGGTCACGGAAATCTCTGTCCCGGAAATCGCGGTCGCGCGGCGTTGAGCTGTTGCGCAATCCGTTCAGCCCACTGATCGAGAATTCATTGGTGGCACCGGAACTGACAGAGCCAACCTGGCGACCGTCACCCATCTGTTCCTGCAGCAAAGTGGCAACACCCGGAATAATTGTCAGGCGGTCGGAGCTGCGTACTTCGCGGTCTGCAGCGTCGCGATATTTGAGATAAAAGATCCGCACCTCGAAGGGGCTACGAAGCCCAGCATGGCGGATCACTTCAGATCGAATGCTGGCCCGGGCCAAAGGAGCCCGGAGCAACGGCGAAGCCACAGCGCGCGGTGCCTTTTGAATCACGGGTTGGTGCGGCGCGGATAGAGCTTGAGCCTGCAATTGACCGGCCATCCGTTCAAGCCGATCGAGGAATTCAGGCACTCCGGTCGCCAGGATCAGTCCGTCGCCAGTGCGCACGGTGTTGACCTGATCGATCAGCGCCATGCTTTTGGCCTGGGAGACGATCCTCTCACCAGCAAAGGTCGGGATCGAACGGCTGGTAACTTCCGCATTGCTGTAGACACGGACAACCGCGCCATCCCAATACGCCACGAGCCCATAAGCACGCGAAATGGTGTTCCAGATATTGGCGGGTTGGTCCTTGAAAACTCCTTGTACCTTACCTTTGACGCCGGTGCTGACTTTGGCGCGAAGCCCAGCTTCACTAAAAAGGTCCGCGACAAAATCGCGCACGTCCTGTCCACGCGCGCTGATCGAGATTTCATTTTCTGTGAACGGAGGCTCGGCGGCGCTTGCCGCAGAGGGCAACAGCAAGGCCGCCAAGCCAAGCAGAGGGACCCAGACTGCTCTGAAAGAGCGCTTCAGGGTTGGGACAATCGACAGCGTGATTTGGGGGTTCACTCAGCGGCCTCCGCATAGAATTCGTCAGGGCTTGGCGCGTGCGCGACCAAATCCGGGGCGATGTCGAGTTGCCGCACCACATCCAGTGGAACAGCGGGGTTCAGTTCGTTAAAACTCAGAACGGGAATGTCGAACAGATCGGCGGCACATATGAGCCGCAGCGGGCGGCGCAAATCCTGAGCGGTCAGGATTGCTCGCGCACCGCCAGTCTCAACTTCCTGGCCAATCAATTGCACAAGTTCGCGCATCCGCATCGGGTCGACCGCCAAACGCGGCTGGCCATCGATATTCGTCAAAGTCGCGCGGATCGCTTCTTCAGCGCGCGGGCCGATCATCATAACTTTCAGCCGCCCGTCCTCACACAGCGGCGCGACGATGTTTCGCCGCAAGGCTATGCGTACACGTGCGGCGATCAGGTGCGGCTCACGCTCAGCCTGCCCCGCTTCGCAAATGGCGGCGATGCAATCGCGCATATTGCGCAACGAAACCTGTTCATCGGCGAGGATACGCATGACCTCGACGATCGTCTGGATGGGAACCGCACGCACGGTTTCCTTGACCACTTCAGGATAGGTTTCACCCAGAGCATCCAGCTGATCGGTGACCTCTTGCAGGCCAAGAAACAGCATCAAATTGCGGCGCAGCAATTCGCGCAGGAATGCCGGCAAGCGCTCCTGCAACTGAGAAGGGTCTTCGCGCGATGCACCGAGGGGGGCGTCGTAGGCCAGCAGCTCCCAGCTGCCCTCGGGTTGCGAGCCATCCATGCGTGCCAACCGCAGAGCAGGAAGCGCAATCCCAGAATGCAGCTGCAAATCGTCCTTCGCGGCTTCGAGTGACTGCGTTAGCTGAGCCATCTGGCTCGCATTCATCGCCCCCCATTGCAGATACAGAACGAGCGGTTGCACCTGCGGCGCTGGAGTAGCCTCCAGAATTATCTCATCGGCTACCGGCGCTTCATCAGCATTACCGCGAGAGAAGAGCTCGCGTAGCATAGGACCTACATTGGGATCTCTCCACGCGCCCGCCGCAATCAAGGTCAGGCCCAGCGCACAAAAGATTGCCCATGGGAACCCCGGCACTAGCCCGAGGGCGAGCGCAATCGCCCCCGCCGCTACGAGCGTTCCTGAACGGGCACCAATCTCGGAAAAGATGGCAGGCGCAAGATCGGGTTTCTCGTTCGGATCGTTGCTGCGGGTAACGAGCAGCCCTGCGGCGAGAGCACAGAGGAATGCGGGGATCTGCGCGACAAGACCGTCCCCGATTGTCAGGATCGAGAATGTCGCGGCCGCTTCGCCCAGCGAAAGGCCATGGTAAAGTGCGCCAACCGCAATCCCGCCGATCAGGTTGATCACCACGATCACGACCGTGGCAATCGCGTCCCCTTTGACGAACTTCATCGCTCCATCAAGGCTACCGTAGAGACGGCTTTCCTGCTCAAGCTCGGAACGCTTCGCTCGTGCCTCTTCCTTGGACAGCAGGCCGGATCGCAGATCGCTGTCGATCGAGAGTTGCTTGCCGGGCATAGCGTCGAGGCTGAAGCGCGCGCATACCTCGGCAACACGCTCAGAGCCTTTCGAGATCACGATGAACTGCACCACAGTGATAATCAGGAAGACGACCAGACCGACCACGATATTGCCGCCAGCCGCAGTCTCACCGAATTCCCTGATGATCTGGCCCCCATCCATTTCGGTCAGGATCATTCGCGTCGTCGCGATGCTGATTGCGAGCCGGGCTACAGTCGTGAACAGGAGGATCGACGGGAAAGTCGAGAAATCGAGTGGATGCCGCACCCCGATAACCGCAATTACGAGCAGTGCCGCGGCGGTCAGATTGATTGCAATGAATACATCGAGCAGCGCTGGCGGCATCGGCAAAATGAACATTGCGAAGATTGCCACCAACCCGCCAATCACCACCAATTGGGCGGTTGGCACGGCCATCGCGACCTGCTTCATTTTCGCGCTGAGCGCCATTAGAAGTTCACCACGATTCCATTTTCGCTGGCAAGCTTCGCGTAGTTAGCTTTGACCTTCGCCACGTAGTCTTGGGTTTCACGATAAGGCGGTATCCGCATGCCGTGCTTGCGAACTGCGCCTTCACCCGCATTGTAGGCAGCAAGCACGAGCTCGAGATTGCCGTCGAGCCGCTGCCACAATTGGCTCAGCAACTTGGCTCCAGCATTGATATTGGTTGCAGGGTCGAACAGGTGCCCGGCGTCGGAAACTCCAAGGTCGCGCCCAGTCCCGGGCATGACTTGCATGAGGCCCAGAGCACCAGCGCTGCTTACCGCCCGCTGGTGATAGCGCGATTCCTGCTTGATGACCGCGTGCAGCAGCAGCGGGTCAATTCGGTGCGATCGGGCCGCCTGATCAATCAGGTCATCGTATTGCGTGCCATAACTCTGAGGTCGCAACGCAAGCACCGCTGCCTCGGCGGCGAGGTCATCGCCGCTGCTTTGGACGAGGCCGTAGTCATCCGCTCCATAGGGCCGACTGGCGTCTTCAGGCGGCACAATCGCGATGATTGATCCGTTCGCTAGCGTGAACGATTTTGTCGCCACGATGCGGGCATTCATCGCCTCAATCTCGGCCGTCTTCTTGTTCCGTCCTTCGGCCTTTGCGGCCAAAATAAAACGAGGGTCGCGATCCGTATCCTGTTCTGCTGGCGCGCGATCTCGGATCGGCTCTCCATCTTCGGATATCGATGTTGCCCGAACCTCACCACGGGGCCGGTTCGCTTTGAAGGCCGGAGATTCGATCAAAATCGTCTCGGGACAATGCCCAACCAAGCCTTCGAAATGTCTAAGAGAATCAACGCTCGCAACCCGAATTGGAGCATCAACGGGGCATTCACCCGGGTCTTCAAGCGGCTCGGGCGCGCGATCTTTCGCAGCAATAGGCGCAACACTAAACGCAGATAAGGATGATGCAGTTATGAAATATAAACTGACGCGGTAAATGCTATTTGCACAGTTTAACACGTTACCTAAACCACCTTTACTTGACATGCGACCTCCCATTCAGAACTCAGCCCTGAACCGATCAAGTAATCACAATTTTGATAGCGAGCGCGAACACCTGCCTTCGTACCCGCTCAACTGATTGCTTTAACCTTAACGGATATTCAGAAAGTTTGAAGACCTCTTGTAAACCTTGGGAAAACTTGCCCAATCGCCCGGAAATGCTGGGGTTTGCGAGCCAAACCGACACTTTGCCAAGTCTCAACTCACCTTAAAAATCGAGCGATTCGTCTGTGTCAATTTTATGAATCGAATACTTGCATCGATTCGATTCGAATGAAGTTTCATTGGAAACGACTTGGAAGTCCGTTGACATTATTGACAGCGTTGCAAATAACAGTCCTGTCCGGGCCTGCCATCCGGATTCGTTTCGTGGTGTGAGCGCCATGAAAGCAACAGTTCGAGCCGGCGAAAAGCGGGTGCAATCGAGGTGAGTGGCGGGCGCAAATGGCGGATAAGGACAAGGGTGGCGACAAGACGGAGCTGCCGACCCCAAAAAAATTAAAAGATGCCCGGAAGAAGGGCGACATTGCCAAAGCGCAAGAAATCACATCCACGCTTGGCACCTTTGGCGCACTCATATTGCTTCTGGTCGCAGGAGGCTGGATCGCTCGGACCATCGCAGATTTCGGCTACAGGATAGTAACGCAGGCTGCGTCGGGGGATTTTTCGCAAACGCTTGGCGATCTGGCCGCCGAAGGCGTGGTGCTTTTCTTGATGATCAGTGCCGCTGTTCTTATTCCACTTGCGGCACTGGGTGGGTTTTCCGAAGTCCTGCAAACAAGGGGCTTGTTTGCTCCGAAAAGGCTTGAGCCCAAGCTGGACAACATAAACCCGATTTCCGGGCTGAAGCGCATATTCGGCAAGCAGGGATTGGTCGAACTGGTGAAGACACTGGCGAAAGTCGCGGTGGTTATCTGTGTCGTCTGGCTTGTATCTTATGCGCACATCGAACGAATGGGAGCCATGCTGCTTCCGGCGGCACAGCCCGTCTGGCATGATGGCCTGGGTGCCGATGCGGGATCGAAAGACGCTTATCTGACATTTACGCTCGCCCTACAGGTTCTCGCCTGGGTCGGTGCGGTCTTCATCGGCATTGCGCTGATCGATCACGCCTGGTCGAAAAAGCGCTTCATCAAGAAGATGATGATGAGTCGGCGCGACATCAAGCAAGAGGTCAAGCAAGACGAAGGCGACCCGCATATCAAAGGGCATCGGCGGCAGCTCGGCCAGGAATGGGCTCAGTCAGGTGCCGTGTCCGCGGCAGGGGACGCGTCGGCATTGCTGGTCAACCCTACCCATCTTGCGATCGCGCTGGACTATGATGCAGAGCGCTCGCCCGTGCCGGTCATCCTTGCTCGCGGAGAGGGAGAAATAGCCGAAGCTATGCGCGCGGCGGCGAAGCACGCGGAAGTTCCGATTATTCGCCACATCCCAACCGCCAGGAAGCTGTGGGCGCGGGGAGAGGTCGGCGAAATGGTGCCTGAGGATCTGTTCGACGCCATCGCAGAAGTGATCTTGTGGGCCAAACGTGCACGCAGCGGAAAGGCGCCCATGGAATGCGAGCTGGAGGCGGAAACGCCGGACACAAGCGAGCAAGAACAAATGCCCAAAGAAGCAGCCGAAGCAGAGCCAGTATGACAATCACCGCCGTTCTCTCGTCCTTACTCGCGATCTTTTTGTCGCTTGCCTTCGTTATCGCACTCGCCTGGGGCGCGCTCTACCTTCTGAAACGTTTTCAGGATGGAAGCTTTGGCAAACTAGGCGGCGCACAAGATGGCCGAGAATTGCGTTTTATCCGCGCGCTGCCGATTGGTCCGCGTGAGCGACTGGTCCTTGTCGAAGTCGATGGCGAGGAGATGCTGCTAGGAGTCACAGCCCACTCGATTTCCCAGCTGCGCGAATGGCCGTCGCGCGATCTTGATGGCGAGATCGAAGCCGGTCTCGATCAGCCTCTGGATGGAGCCGCCGGCGAGAACGGCAAACGCCCCCGATTTCGGCTGCGCATGGCAGATCGGGGGGAATGATGGGTTTGGCACCTAACGGCATCGGCGATGCTTTACCCACCCTTGATGCCGACCAGACGCAGTGGGCACATCACGCGGCTCGGCTGCTCACTTTAGAAGGTTTCACCACAAAGGTCGTGCCTCTCAAAGACGGCAACGGGAATTGGTACTTATCTGATAGCTTGGCCTTCCGACTACCGCATCAGAGCCGCGCACCATTAGGAGCAGCGGGCGATGCTTTGGTCGATGCGCTTGCTCGGAACGACGAGATCCTGAGCGCCATCGAGCGCGCGACGGGCATCGCCGCAGAATTCAAGGACTATGGCCATCCGGGGTCAGATTTGGCGATTGTCCGGATATTCCAGGGTGGCGAACACTTGGGTGATATCGCACCCCTCATTGCTCCGCCCATACCCCTATGTTCAAGCCCGATGATGCCAATCCCAATCGCGCTGGCAGCCGCTCGGCTATCGCTGGAAGAGGCCGAAAAACTGGGCGCTGGCGACTTGGTTTTGCTCTCACACGGCCAATGGGATCTGATCGAACAACACCCCTCTGAAACCCATCAAACACTCGCTCTTGAGCCGAGCACTGGACGACTCGCACCTGCTTTTGACCCCACTTCCAAGAACCTGGAGACAGCCCCGATGACAGACCCAGCTGACAAAGGTCAGATGACTGTTCCTGTTGCAGTTCATTTGCCGGATACGATGTTGACACAACAGGATCTTGCACAGCTTGCTGAGGCAGGATCTATTGACTTGGGCCCGGTCACGGAGGGCCTGCATGTCACGTTGAGCGTTGGTGGGCGTCCTGTCGGTGGAGGCGAGATTGTGCGAATTGGCCATCGCTTTGCGGCCCTGCTGGAGAGCCCGTCGCCGCCTGCATCCGACGCGGATTCGCGGGCCAGTGAACCGGAGCCCCCAAGCGAACCGCATGAGCAGCCGGAACCGACTGAGTTTCAGCCCGCCGACCAATTTGAAGCAGAGCCCAAGTGATGGAGCTGGGAACATTCACTCCAGGCTCCGCGCTTATAACGGTCCTGCTTATTGCGTTGGCTCCCTTCGTCGCCGTCATGGTGACCAGCTTCACCAAGATCGTCGTAGTTCTGGCAATTGTCCGCAGCGCGCTCGGCCTGCAGCAGACGCCGCCCAACATCGTGCTCAATGGCCTTGCGCTGATCCTGTCGGTTTATGTGATGTACCCGACACTGCAGGACATGTCCGCCGCGGCGGAGATAGGGACAGAAGCCGCAGCAACCATGCCAGGCGATGAGGGGGCGACCCCTGCCCAGTTGGGCGACACGCAGGAGATAATCTCGACCGCCGACAAGGCTAAGGAGCCTTTGCGAAAGTTCCTGCTCGCAAATACCGAAGCCGAGGATCGCGCTTTCTTCCTTGCGACGCAGCGCAGGATCAGCGGCCCGGAACGTGCGGAAGAACTGAACGATACCGACTTTGTTATCATTGTTCCCGCCTTCGCGGTGCGCGAACTCAAGGTCGCGTTTCAGATCGGCTTCCTGATATTTTTGCCATTCCTGATCATCGATCTGGTGATTTCGAATATCTTGCTCGCCCTCAACATGATGATGCTCAGTCCGGTCACAATCTCTCTTCCGTTCAAAATCTTGCTGTTTGTCGTGATCGATGGGTGGGTAAAACTCAGCCACGGCCTCGTCCTATCCTATGCGATGTAGCGCTGCGGAGCATCGAGCATGGATTTGACGGACATCACCCTTGAGGCTCTGTGGCTGGTGCTGCTGCTGTCCGCACCGCCGATCATTGCCGCCTCAGTAGTCGGGCTGTTGGTGGCGGTGCTTCAGGCCGCGACCCAAATTCAGGAACAGACGCTTCAGTTCACGCTGAAATTCTTCGCGATCGTCCTTACCCTGTTCATCACAGCGTCGCTTGTTGCCGGCAGCCTTTATGCGTTCAGCGATCAGATTTTCACCAATTTTCCCGGAATGGTCGGGTGAGCGTAGGCGGCGCGCTTGGCCAGTCGCTGATTGGAGCGGCGCCATGGACCGAACAGGCATTGTTGGTTGGAGCAGCCTCAGCTCGATTTGCGACGTCCTTCATCATGCTGCCCTTGTTCTCGCCGCAAATGATCCCGCCGCTGGTTCGCAACTCACTAATCATAACCTTCGGGCTGGTCGCTTTGTCGCTGCCCGTATCGTTTGACCCCGGCGCACTCTCTGCTGGGCAATGGCTGTGGCTCTTTGGAAGAGAAGCGGCCGCAGGCGTTGTGATAGGCTTGTTTTACGGCACGTTTCTCTGGGCCATGGCCTCTGCTGGGGAGATCATCGACAGCAAGACAGGAGCCACCATCGCTCAGATCATCGACCCAATTTCTGGCGGCACGCAGTCGCTGTCTGCAACACTGCTTGGTAGGTTTGCTCAGGTGACTTTTGTGACGGCGGGCGGGCTAACGCTGCTGATCGGAACCCTGATGATGAGCTATGCAGTCTGGCCGATGGGGCCTGGCGGGGTCCAGCTCGATCTCGCAGCCGTCACTCTTTTTGAAGGCGAATTTGGCCGATATTTCATGATAGCCTTTATTCTGGCCACGCCTGCCCTGATGGTACTGTTTGTTATCGACCTGGGAATGGGATTGCTCAATCGCTTCGCGCAAAACTTCAATGTCTTCATGCTCTCATTGTCGATCAAAGCCAGCGCTGCGATATTTGTCCTGGTGTTGATCATTCCGCTACTAGGCCAGATGGTGGTCGATGAATTGATGACACGCGATGCTGTTGCGCAAGGGATGCTCGATCGGGCAGGAACCCCACGGTGACTGACCGCAATCCTATCTCAACGGGCGGACAACCGCGCTCCTCTTCCCCAAGGGAGGAACCAAAAGTCGATGCTGAGCTGCTGGCACTGATCGAGCAAATGCGCAGCGCGGCGAAACAAGATCCGGCGCGCCAGAGAGAAGTGACTGTTGGTGAGTTTCTGGTCGACGGCGCTCGTGTTCCTCTATCGCTCGTCGACTCATTGCAGCACCTGACCCGTACTGAAGCCGCCGCGCTGCGCTTCGCCGGATGGGGCCGTTCAAACGCGGATATCGCAACATTGCTTGCCATCAGCGAAGGAACCGCGCGCACCCACCTGAACAGCGCGGTTCGCAAGCTGGAATTGGACGGAATGCGCGGGCTGGTGGCATTAGCAGGTTTGCTGTTCCACCCGCTGGATTAGCGCGTAGGTACGACGAACGCAGCCGGCCTATACGATCTGCAGATACCAGCGAATCGCGCATCGCCATATTCTCCTCACCACATTGGTTGGAGAATTGTGATGTCCGAAGTCGCTCGCAGTGAAACGTCGCTTCAATCCAATGCATTCGGCGGTTCGGATCCGATCAGCACGGCTGCCAGACTGGTCAATCAAAACCGCGACCCCGTTCTCGACACAGCCGGCCTAAGACGCGATTTGAGCGCATTGCAATTCGTCTTCCCAAGCCAGGCACAAGCGATGGAGCAGGTCGTGCTGGCGCAGATGTCTCCGCGCGAGCAGGGTGAATTTGCGCGCTTGTCTCAGCCCAATCCAGCCCCCGCCAATGATCCCGGCCCCAGCACCGCAACGGTAGTGGCCGACCTCACACAATTGACGCTGGACCTGGTGGGGATCGTCGAACCCACCCCATTTGCCGATGGCAGCAATGCCTTGATCTCCCTAGGGCGCATGGGCGGCGCACTCTGGAATGGCGACTGGGGGGATGCCGGTGGGCACCTTCTAAAC
>JBCBDF010000060.1:0-10289 GCA_038529875.1 Pseudomonadota bacterium
CGCTATTCCGAGCGCACAAGCGCTCACCCCGCGAAGGATGGAAGTCTTCAGTTTCATTAGTCAGTCCCGTTTTGTTTGATGGCAAGCCATCGAAGTGTTGCGACAAAGCCGAGCATACCCCGCTCCGCTTCCCTCCTGATCGGCAAGGTATGCCGAACATCTGGCAAAAATCAACTCAGCGTTGCTTTTGTGGGAGTTTTCGGCGCGCAAACAAAAACTCCGCCGAGCCTTAGCTCAGCGGAGTTGTGATAACTTAACCTGCATTAAGCGTAGGTGAAGGTCAGATCATCAATGCCCAGCAAGCGCTGCGAGCAGCAGCAGGGCAACGATGTTGGTGATCTTGATCATCGGGTTCACGGCTGGGCCAGCGGTATCCTTGTAAGGATCGCCGACCGTATCGCCGGTCACCGCGGCCTTGTGAGCCTCTGAGCCCTTGCCGCCGTGATTGCCGTCTTCGATGTACTTCTTCGCATTGTCCCATGCGCCGCCACCGGCGGTCATGGAAAGCGCGACGAACAGACCGCCAACGATCACGCCGAGCAGCAGAGCGCCTAGTGCCGCAAACGCATTATCTTGGCCTGCGAGGAAGTAGATCACGAAATAGGTCACGATCGGTGCCAGCACTGGAAGCAGTGATGGGATAATCATTTCCTTGATCGCGGCCTTAGTCACCAGGTCGACCGTGCGGGCATAGTCTGGGCGGCTGGTGCCAGCCATAATGCCTGGGTCGCCCGCGAATTGCTCGCGCACGTCCTTCACCACGTCACCAGCGGCGCGGCCCACAGCGGTCATGCCCATTGCGCCGAACAGATACGGCAGCAGCGCGCCGAGCAGCAGCCCGACGATCACATATGGGTTTTCTAGGCTGAAATCGACATTGGCTGTCGGGAAGTATTCCCGCAGGTCAGCCGTGTAAGCCGCAAACAGCACCAGGGCTGCGAGACCGGCTGAGCCAATCGCATAACCCTTGGTCACGGCCTTCGTGGTGTTGCCAACCGCATCGAGCAGGTCGGTCTTTTCACGAACGCTCTCATCCAGGCCAGCCATTTCGGCAATGCCGCCCGCATTATCGGTGACCGGACCGTAAGCGTCGAGCGCGACAACCATACCGGCCAGCGCCAGCATTGCGGTTGCGCCGTATGCGAGGCCGATCAGGCCAGCGAGCTGATACGCACCGATGATCGCCGCGATGATCGCGATGGTCGGGAGCGCGGTCGACTCAAGGCTGATCGCCAGACCTTGGATCACGTTGGTGCCGTGGCCCGTTTCCGATGCCTTGGCGATCGACTTCACCGGGCGGAAATTCGTGCCGGTGTAGTATTCTGTGATCCAGATGATCACGCCGGTCAGAACCAGGCCGATCAGCGCGCACAGGAACAGGTCCATCCCGGTGAATTCCACCATACCGGTTCCTGCGTTGATAACCGTGCTCATGTCGCCGAGCGCATATTGCGTGGCGACATAGATCAGCGGCACCGCGAGAATGGCGGAGACGAGGAAGCCCTTGTACATCGCTCCCATCACGTTCTTACCGCCGCCAAGGCGCACGAAGTAAGTGCCGATGATCGAGGTGACGATGCAGGCACCGCCAATCAGCAGCGGCAGCGCCATCAGTGGCAGCAGCAGATCGCCAACGGCGGTCAGCAACAGCGCGGTCAGCACCATGGTCGCACCGACGGTAACGACATAGGTTTCGAACAGGTCAGCGGCCATGCCGGCGCAATCGCCCACATTGTCGCCCACATTGTCGGCGATGGTGGCGGGGTTGCGGGGGTCATCCTCTGGGATGCCGGCCTCAACCTTACCGACCAGGTCGGCGCCAACGTCAGCAGCCTTGGTAAAGATACCGCCGCCAAGACGCGCAAAGATCGAAATCAGCGATGCGCCGAATGCCAGGCCAACGAGGCCATCGATCACAGTGCGGCTGTTGGGCTCATGACCCAGCTGCCCGACCAGCACGTAGAAGAACACAGCGATGGCGAGCAGTGCGAGGCCAGCCACCAGCATGCCGGTGATTGCGCCTGCGCGGAACGCCAAAGTCAGGCCTTCTTGCAGGCCCTTCATCGCTGCCGCTGCGGTGCGGACATTCGAGCGAACCGAGATGTTCATCCCGATATAGCCAGCAATGCCGGACAATACCGCGCCGATTGCGAAGCCGACTGCTGGAACCGGTCCAAGGAACAGTCCAACCACGATCGCCACAACCACACCGACCATGCCGATGGTTGCATATTGACGGTTGAGATAGGCTTGCGCGCCTTCTTTAATGGCACCGGCAATTTCTTGCATTTTTTCATTACCGGCGTCTGCGCCGACAACTTGGCGGCTGGTGATGAAGCCGTAAATTACGGCGAGCAGTCCCAGCCCGATTGAAATCAGAACAAGATCCACGGAATAATCCCCTCTTGAATGCGTGGAAAAGCGCCCCTCGTGAAATTGGGGGCGTCTAGGCGCGTGTGGCTATCGCGGTTGGCACAAGGTGACAAGTGCCCAAACGGGGCAATTCGTCTGATTTATGTCGTTGAGCGCAGTCTGCGGGGCGGCAAATGGGGTTTGGCGGTCAGCTGTGTTGGTAGCCTAGGCCGTCTTTTGGTGTGAGGATTTCCTCGTCCAACAAGAGCTGGGAGAGGTCGGAGTTCGTTACCGTTCCGATCCTTGTAGCTGGGATTGGCAAGTTGACGTTGGGGTCGGCGGTGAACAGCAATTGGTAATCATCGCCCCAGCGGATGCATTCATCAAAGCGGCTTTGATCCGCGACCGGGATGCTCTTGCGCTCAAGCGTGAACGCCACGTTGGCGCTCGCATTTGCCATCCGCCAGCAATCGAGCAGCAATCCGTCAGAGATATCCATCATGGCGCTGACACAAGGTGCGAGTTTTTGCCCTTCGGTGACTAGCGGGCAAGGGCGGTTATAGGCGTCAAGATGATCCGGGTTGCCCCCAAATCCCAACATTGCACGGCCCAGCGTGCCGGTGACGAAGAGGTCATGGCCCACTTGCGCGCCGCCGCGATCAGGGACTGGGTTGTGTGTGGCGCGGCCAATAGCGGTCAAGCCCAAGGTTCGCGGGCCTTTAGCGGAAATCGTATCCCCGCCAAGCAGCGGCACGTCATATTTGCTCAAAATCTCGTGCAGGCCAGCAAGAAAGCGCTCATCGCCTTCTCCAAGCGAATGACCCAGCAGCATGCCGATGGGCTCTGCGCCTTTGCTGGCAAGGTCGGAGAGGTTGGCCGCGACGAGCTTCCAAGCGACATCTGCCATATCAGCGTCTGCGCGAAAATGCGTGCCCTCGGCCATCATGTCATGCGTGATGATCAGCGTTTCGCCGCCAATCTCAAGGACTGCGCAATCATCTTCCAGCCCACGCGCACCGGTGTGAAGGGGCAGGCCTCGCAAGGAGGCAATGAAGTCTGCTTCATTCATTCTGTATTGTTAGACCAAGCCACCCGCACCCTCCACCCTTCCACCCGGATCGTATCCGAAAATGTTCCGGGTGGAAGGGTGGAGGGTGCGGGTGGTCAGGCCCACTTTCAGATCGTTCGTCCTGAGCTTGTCGAAGGGCGCAGCGGACAAAGAAACACATGCTTCGACAGGCTCAGCATGAACGGTGTTCAATAGGCCATCAGCCCCGAACTTCCTTGCCGATCCCATCCAAGACACCGTTGACGAATTTCGCCTCGCGATCATCGAAGAAGGCTTTCGCCACATCGACATATTCGTTGATGATGGCAGCGGTCGGCACGTCGGCGCGAGCGATCAGTTCATAGGCGCCTGCGCGCAGGATCTGGACCATCGTCTTGTCGAGCCGCGCGATGGTCCAGCCATCGGCCAGCTTGCTGACAATGGCCCCGTCGATCTCTTCGCGGCGGGCATCGACCCCGCGCACGACATCATCGAAGAACTCGACTTCGGCATCGGCAAATTCGTCTTCATCAATCACCTTGCCGAGCCGGTGTTGATGAAACTCATCGAGCAGTTTGATGAGCGCAGTGCCCTCCATCTGCTGCTGGTAGAGCGCCTGCACGGCGGCGAGCCGCGCAGTCGAGCGGGCCTGAGAACGGGCTGGCGTGTTCATTTGAGGCGTAGCTCCACGGATTTGGCGTGCGCCGGTAACCCTTCGGCATGGGCGAGGGCAGCGGCGGCAGGCCCGATAGCGGCAAGCGCGCCCTGGTCGAGCGAAATGTAGCTGGTGCGCTTCATGAAATCGAGCACGGACAGCCCGCTGGAAAAGCGCGCGCGTCGCCCAGTTGGCAGCACGTGGTTGGGTCCGGCGACATAATCGCCGACCGCCTCAGGCGTCATCCGGCCGAGAAATACGCTGCCCGCATGATCGATTTTCGCGAACAGGGCCTCGGGATCGGCGACCGCCAATTCGACGTGTTCTGCGGCCAAGCGGTTGGCGAGAGCCGGTGCCTGGTCGAGGCTTTCGACCAGGATTATGACGCCGTGATCGTCCCAGCTGGCCTTTGCCGCTTCGCCGGTTGCCAGTTGCGCGAGCTGCACGGTTACGCGGTCTTCGACCTGCGCGGCGCAGGTCGCGTCATTGGTTATCAGGATGGATTGCGAGGTAGGGTCGTGCTCGGCCTGGCTCAGCAGATCAGCGGCGATCCAATCCGGATCGTTGTCGCAATCCGCAATCACCAGGATCTCGCTCGGCCCGGCGACCATGTCGATCCCGACCACTCCGTAAAGCTGACGCTTCGCCTCTGCGACATAGGCATTGCCGGGACCGGTGATGACATCGACCGGCTTGATCCGATCCGTGCCATAGGCGAGCGCGCCGACGGCTTGCGCGCCGCCGACGCGCCAGATTTCGTCGACCCCAGCGACATGTGCCGCGGCGAGCACCAGCGGGTTCGAATTGCCCTTGGGCGTTGGCGTAACCACTACAAGCCGCTCGACGCCTGCAACCCGCGCCGGGATCGCGTTCATCAGCAAGGATGACGGATAGGCTGCGCGTCCGCCCGGAACGTAGAGCCCAGCGGCATCGACTGCGCGCCAAACCGCGCCCTGGCGCACGCCAGCATCGTCGGTGAAGTCACGGTTCGCCGGAATTTGGTCGCGGTGATAAGCTTCAATCCGCTCCGCTGCGAGGTTGAGAGCATTGCGCAGATCGGGATCCAGAGCTTTGTAAGCCTCTTCGCAGCGTTCGGGCGTGATCGACCAGTCTTCGTCAGTGCTGAGGCTGTGCCCATCAAAACGCTGGCTGTATTCGATCAGCGCCGCGTCACCGCGCGCCTTGACCTTGGCCAGAATGTCGCTGACGCGGCCCGACACATCCTCTCCGCTCTCGCGCCGTGCGTTGACGATCTTGGCGAATTGCCGCTCAAAATCGGCATCTTTGGTGGATAGCTTCTGCATTATGCCGCCTGCTCCTGCGCCTTTTGCGCATCCATATCGGCGCGGAACGCAGTCACGAGATTGGCGACCCGCGGATCGGTTTTCAATGCCGCCCGGTTGACGATCAGCCGCGCAGAAATGTCGATGATCTTCGATGTCTCGACCAAACCATTGTCTTTTAGCGTGCGCCCGGTCGAAACCAGATCGACGATCTGACGCGCCAGGCCGAGCGAGGGGGCAAGCTCCATCGCGCCGTTCAGCTTCACGCATTCGGCCTGGATGCCTTGCGCTTCGAAGTGGCGCCGGGTGAGATTGGGATATTTGGTCGCGACCCGCAAATGGCTGGCGGTGTCGCTCGCGCCCACGTCCCCGGCCAGCTGAGCCACGGACAGGCGGCAATGGCCGATATCGAGATCGACGGGGGCATAAAGATCAGCGTAATCAAATTCTTCAATCACGTCCGAACCAACGATTCCAACCTGCGCCGCGCCATGCGCTACGAAGGTCGCCACATCGAAGGCGCGCACCCGGATGAGTCGCATATCTGCGCGGTTTGTGCCAAAGCTGAGCGCGCGGTTGCCCTTGTCGTGAAACGCGGCCTCGGGCTCCACGCCCGCACGCGCCATGACCGGCAGGGCCTCATCAAGGATCCGCCCTTTGGGAATAGCAAAGGTAAGCTGGCTGGAATTATCAGTGTTCATCGCGAGGCGGCACTTAGGCATTGCACCGGCAAAGGGCAACACGCGCGATCGAGTGCGACTGCGCTTTCGCAGGGTCCACGCAAGGACCGCGCTGGGCAGGAGACAGGCTGAATGAGCAAGACGGGTATCATGGAGCTTGATGATTTTTCGGCCGCGCTCGATTGGCAGGCTACCCACGCGTTTGAGAACGGTGCGCCGTGTACGGGTCGGATCATTCGCGCGCTGGAGGCGGTGGCGAAGGGCGACACGGCGGTGGCCAAGCGCATGACCAATTGGCCGGGTCTGACGTTGAAAGACGCTATGCCGCTGCGGATAGCGGGTGGGCTGCATCATCTTTTGCTGAGCGGCGCGGATGATCGGCTGGCGGCTGTCTATTCTGGCGCAATCACCGATCAGGGCGAGGTTGATGCGCTGGTCTGCGCGGTGGTCGAGGCGCACGATGCCGCGCTCGTCCCGTGGTTTGATGGCCCACCTCAGACCAACGAGGCGGGCCGCTCGGCCAGCATAATGGCGGGGCTTTTGTGGTTGGCGCAGCGTGTGCCAGCGCGGTTCGATATGTTCGAGCTTGGCGCAAGTGCGGGCGTCAACACTATGATGGACCGGTATTTTTACCGTTTGGGCCAGATCGAGGTCGGCCCGGCCAATTCTCCGATGCGTATCGCGCCCGAATGGCGCGGGGTCGGTTCTCCGCCCGCCGCCGACATTGAAATCACCGCGATCCGCGGCTGCGATGTTGGCCCGATTGATCTGAGCGATGCGGACAGCGCCCTGCGGCTGAAAAGCTATATATGGCCCGATGCGAATGAGCGGATGGAGCGGATCGACGCGGCGATCCAGCTGGCGGGGGAGCGTGCGCCCAACCTCATGCAAATGGATGCGGGCGATTTCGCGCGCGAACAGCTGGTCCGCCCTCAAGAGCCGGGCACGACCCGGGTCATGTTCCACTCGATCATGTGGCAATATATGCCCGCCAAAACGCAAAGCTCGATTACGCAAGCGATGGAGCAGGCTGGCGCGCAGGCTACGGTGGAGAAACCGCTGGCTTGGGTGTCGCTTGAGACCGATCCGGCGACCTTCCGGCACGAACTGCGGGTGCGGTATTGGCCCGGCGGAGAGCAGGAAATTTGTCTCGCCCATGCGCATCCGCATGGGGCATGGGTGGAGTGGACCGGCGGCTAGGTCGGGTTTGGGATGGCTAGACCACCCGCTCCCTCCGCCCTTCCACCCGGATCGTAACCCGGCGTGATAATCCGGGTGGAAGGGCGGAGGGAGCAGGTGGAGCTGCGTTGAGAATTAGCGTGCCAGAAACTTCTCCATCGCCGCGTTCACTTTGTCGGGCGCTTCCCACGGCACAAAGTGTCCGCAATCTTGCACCTGCTCGATAGTCAGGTCATCGATAATCGCGTCCAAGCCTTCGAGGTTTTCGGCGGGCAGCGCGAGATCGTCCATCGCCCAGATCACCAGCGTCGGGATGGTCAGCTGCGGCAGGTCAGGTCCGGCATAGTCAGAAGGCACCTCATATGGCTCATCCATTGTCGGCACAGTTATCGGGCTGGCGCGGTAATAATTGATCATGCCAAATGCGGCGTCGCGGTTTTGCCAATCGCGCAGCAGGGCCTCGCGTTCCTCTGGCTCCATTGCGGTCGGGCGATCCCACTTCACCTCCTGCAGCATCAGCCCGGTCAGCCCCTGATCCTTAATCAGCGCGTCATTGGCGGTGTCTTTGAACCCGCGAATATACTGGCTCGCCTCGCGCTGCTGTTTGTTGGTGTAGAGCAGCTTCTGAAAGATCGAGGGGTGGGGCGCATTGGCGATAATCGCCCGCTCAACCCGCATATTTTGTCCGCCTAGCGCCACGCCCCAGGCAATCGCGCCGCCCCAATCGTGGCCGACGATGGTGAATTTCGGAATGCTCAGCGCATCGGCGAGCAGGAAAATGTCGGCAATCAGTTTATCGGGCGTGTAGGCCTCAACCTCTTGCGGCTTTGACGATCCGCGATAGCCGCGCTGATCGGGTGCGATGCAGCGGAAGCGGTCCTTGAAATGCGCGATCTGATGGCGCCATGTGCGATGGCTTTCGGGGAAGCCGTGGAGGAAAATGAGGACCGGCGCATCGACCGGGCCTTCGTCAACCACGTCGAGATGAATGCCATTGGCGAGCGAAACACGTTTTTGCTCCATGCGGCTCAATCCTCCGCCTCCATCCGTTCCATATAGCCGCTGGCGACCATTCCGGCCATTTGGTCGAAAAGGGCCTCCGGCGTGCGGCGCAGCTCACCCATTTGTAGCTCGGCGCCTTGCGCGACGATGATCTCACGCTCACCCTTGGCGATCCCGTCGAGCATCGTCTTGGCCGCTTCATCGGCTGGTATGCCATTGTCGATAACGTCGTCAGATCGGCCGCGTTTTTCGCCGTCGGCAGTCATCGCGTTGCGGGCGACGTTGGTCGCGACTGATCCGGGGTAGATCATGTGCACCGATACGCCGGTTTGCGAGAGCTCTGCGCGCAAAGCATCGCCATATCCAGCAAGACCGAATTTCACCGCGCTGTAGGCGGTGCGCATCGGCACGCCGACCTTGCCCGCGATGGAGGAGATAAAGGCGAGGCCGCCCGATCCGCGCTCCACCATGTGCCCGATCAGCCCCTGCGCGAAAGCGATTTGCGCGGTGAGATCGATGTCGATGATGTCGCGATAGACCTGCATATCGGTTTTCAGCGCGCGGCTGCGCTGCGACACACCGGCATTGGCAAAGGCGAAATCAACCCCGCCTCTCCAGGCGATGGCCTTTTCTGTGGCGTCGGCCAGGGCCGTGTCGTCTCGCACATCGAACGGCAAGATAAGAGTATCGCGGCAATCTTCAGCGACCTCGGCAAGGCGCGCTTCATCGCGGCCTGACAGCACCAGATGCGCGCCGCGCCCGGCGAGATCGCGCGTGAGTGCCGACCCGATGCCTGAAGATGCGCCGGTGATCCATACGACCTTACCCGAGTAATCCATGTGCCTGCCTTCTGCTATGCGTCTGCCACTATGCAATTGCGATCCGTTGCGGACCCCTAGTCTTCAAACTTGCTTTCTTCGCGCAGCTGCAAGCCTGCTGTCTGAAGCGGCGTGATCGCCTTCTTGAACTTGCCCGGCGTCATGTGCGCAAAGCGTTTGAATTCGCGGTTGAGATGTGACTGATCGAAAAATCTGAGCTGTGCAAGGTCGCCTTCGCTCGGGCTGCTGAACCCGCGAATGGCAGCCGCCAGATCGAGGAAACGGCTGCGTCTGAGGACACCTTTGGGCGTCAGGCCGAAATGATCTTTACAGCGTCGCTCCAATTGCCGCACCGACAATCCTATCTGTTGAGCCGCATCTTCAATGAGCATGGTCGAATTGGTGCGCGCGATTGTTTCGAATTGAGCCATTGCAGCATCGGTTTGAAACCGCCCGATGTCTGCTATGCGCTTCCACAACGCATGCTCCATCGCCGCAATCTTGCCCGCATCGTCTGTAGCTGCTTCGACATTTTTGAGCATCTCTTGCGAGTCTTCCCAAAGCATCTCTTCCAGGGGAATGAGCTGGTCGATGAATTCGTGGTGCGGGCGGCGCGCGACGCAGCGCCATGCGCTGGGCCGGATGGCGAAACCTGCAACGGAAAAACTGCCCTGAACGCGCACCCGGAATGGAAACTGGTTCGAGCCGAAAAACAGCGTTTTGCTGGGGTTGGACCATTCGCCCGGGGCGACCTCGCCCACCCATTCGCCCTTCAGCAGGCAGCGAACGAAGGCTGTTTCGGCGAGCAGGAAATCTTCGATAACAAAATCATCGGGCAGCTCGGCCTCGAACACGTAGAAGCGCCGAATATAAGGCTTCAGCCGTTCGGATGGACGATAGGTTCGCGACTGCATGACCGTTTCGTCTTTTACCCCCAACCCGTTATACGCCTCTAAGAATGGGCGCCTCTTTGTCTGATCCGCATTAGGGGGCGAAACCGTTCAAATTGCAAGAGCTCGAAGTGTTAGGCCTTGACCCTAGGCCTTAATCAAATCGGCCAAGTTGGTCGGAAATACCAGTTCATGCCAGCTTGAAAGCTCTTGCATCGTAAACCACCGATGTTGCGTCATCACCAGCTGTTCCAGCACGGTGTGGCGCGACGTGTCGATCCGGTCGTGGTCGACCCGGACCAGAAAATAGCGCTCATCCGCTTTGACCGGCTCGCCTTCTACGGTGATGAACTCAGGCTCGATCCGCGCGATCTGCGGGCCG
>JBCBDF010000061.1:0-3747 GCA_038529875.1 Pseudomonadota bacterium
CGTCATTTCGCAATGGCTGATCAAGGTGGCATGGGAAGCGTTTCTGACGCCGGTTACCTATCTGGTGGTGGGCAAGCTCAAGCAGGCGGAAGGGGTCGATCTGTACGATACGGAAACGAATTTCTCGCCCTTCGCGACCGAAAAGCAGGTCTGAACAGTACGGGCGCCCACGCGGCATCGCGCGCTATTTAGCAGCCACCGGCTCCTGATGCTCCTGATGCAGCGCCTCATCCGCAACGATCTCGACCTTGAAATCCACGCCCAGCCGGTCCGCGAGCAATTTCATATCCTTCTCGGTCGGTACGCCGAACAAGTCGCGATGAGTCTCCGCCAGCCGCAGGATCAGACCATCATCGCCAAGCACCAGCCGGCTGACTTGCAGGGAGCGGCGGGAGCGTGCGCCGATCCGCCGCGCGACCCGGATCGCAAGACCCCAGCAAATCGCCTCCTCCAGCGCCTTGTCGCTCGCAAGTTCTGTTAGCTCCTTAGGCATATCGCAGTGATTGCCATTGGCCATGCTCGTCGCGGCCAGCATTGCGCGCCCTTGACCGTCAATCGCTAGCCAGCGTTTGTGCAAAGCCCAATCGACCGCAAGTGGATGCCGCAGGTTCGGCTCGATTTGCATGCTCGCCAGCGCCAGCATGGTCGCGGCCAGTCGCAGCCGCTCCGATCCGTGCTTACGCGCTGGCGCAGCGTCGACCGTCCACCCGGCAATCCGTGTGGCCAAGGTTGGCGGCGCGCCGCGCTGGGCCGCGAACACCGCAACCCCTGCCAGCAGCGGATCCTGCGACTTTCCATGCGGCGGCAGACGATCGAATAACAGCCCTTCGCGCAGGCCCCACGAGGAAAAGACCAGCCTTTCCGGTTTCAGCCTCGCCAGCATCGCCTGCAACAGGATCGCCGCATCAGGCAGCTTCTCCGCGCGCATCGACGAGATTCGGTCGCGCGCTTTAAGCGCATCAATCGACTTATCCGCAAGCCCCTCGGCAAGCTTCACCGCCTCTTTCAATGACAGTTCAAAGCCATGCGGGTCGCTCAAGGGATGACCTTGCTCCTGCATCGCGTACACCGCCATTGCCCGCCAGGTACCGCCCACGAGATAAAGCGGCCCCTTAATCGGTTTGCCCCAATCCGCTTTCTTGAGCTTTTTCTCCAGCGCCTTGCGCATATCGGCGGGCTTGTCACCGTAATATTCGGGCAGGCGCAGGGTGCCGAGCGGCAGAGAGGTTGCCGCCCCCGCCTTGCCATCGGCGACGCTCACCAGCTCCAGGCTGCCGCCGCCCAAATCGGCGACGCTGCCCTGTGCTCCGGGAAAAGCCCCCAGCACGCCATGCGCGCTGAGCCGCGCCTCTTCCTCGCCGGAAATGACCTGCACATCGAGGCCGAGCGCGCGCACCTGAGCGACGAACTCCGGGCCGTTTTTTGCATCGCGCACCGCCGCAGTCGCGACCGTCTCAACGTCATTGATGCCAAGATCATCGAACAGCAGCACATAGCGTTTGAGCCCGCGCAGAGCGAGTTCGACCGCTTCGGCCGCCAGCCTGCCGGTTTCGGCAATGTCGCGGCCCAGCCGTGCGGTCACCTTCTCGTTGAACAGCACGGTCGGGGCGCGCATTGTCCCGCCATAGACAACGAAGCGCACCGTGTTCGAACCGATGTCGATGATCGCGCGCTCGGCCTTGTTGCCGGAGAAGGCTCCTTCGCGGTCGGCCCGCTTTGCGCGCAATGTCATCCGCCGCGGCCTTTACGCAGCGACAAAGTCGGCACCGCGCCGAGCGCCAGAGCCCCGCCCCGACCCGAAAGCGACGGGTTGGTCATGAAATATCGGTGGCAATTGAAAGGCGTGCCATCGGTCTCCACCCGCTCATACGAACCATCGGAATTAAGCCACCAACTCTGCTCGGTATCGAGCATGTTGGCAAGCAGCACCTGCTGCAGCACCTGGTCATGCACGGTGCGGTTGTTGATCGGGATCAGCGATTCCACGCGGCGATCGAGGTTGCGCCCCATCAAATCGGCAGAGGCGATATAAACCTTCGCATCCCCGCTGGGCATCGCGGTGCCATTGGCGAAGGCATAGATCCGGCTGTGTTCAAGGAACCGGCCAATGATCGATTTGACCCGGATATTCTCGCTCATCCCCGGCACGCCAGGCTTCAGGCAGCAAATGCCGCGCACGACCAGTTCGACCGTCACCCCGGCCTCGCTCGCTGCATATAGCCGATCGATCATCCCTTGATCGGTGATCTGGTTGCACTTGATCCAGATCGCAGCGGGCTTACCCGCATTTGCATTGGTGATCTCTGTATCGATCCGCCCGGAAATCTCCTCGCGCAGATTGACCGGTGCGATGGCGATTTCTTCAAGGTCGGACGGTTCGACATAGCCAGTAATGAAGTTGAATATCTTGGCCGCATCGCGCACCAGCCGAGGATCGGCGGTGAAGAAGGAGAGATCGGTGTAAACCTTCGCCGTAACCGGGTGGTAATTGCCCGTGCCGAAATGGCAGTATGTGCGAAAGCCGTCTTCCTCGCGGCGCACCACCATCGCCATCTTTGCGTGGGTCTTCCAATCGACAAAACCGTAAATCACCTGGACACCAGCGCGCTCCAGTTTGCTGGCCCACATCAGGTTCTGCTCTTCATCGAAGCGCGCCTTCAGCTCGACTACGGCCGTAACCGATTTTCCCGCCTCTGCGGCTGCAATCAGCGCATTGATAACCGCCGATTGCGAGCCCGCGCGATAAAGCGTCTGCTTGATTGCGACGACATCGGGGTCGGCCGCCGCCTGCCGGATGAAATCGACCACCACTTCGAAGCTTTCATAGGGGTGGTGAATGATGATGTCTTTCTCACGGATGGCAGAGAAGGCATCGCCATCATGCTCGCGAATACGCTCGGGATAGCGCGGACTGTAACTTTCGAATTTGAGGTCGGGGCGTTCCTCCTCAACGATCTCGGCCAGCCCATCGATGCCGATAATCCCATCGGTCTTGATCACGGCGGCTTCGTGCACACCCAATTGCTCGAGCAGGATTTGCTCGGCCTGTGGGTCGAAATCCTCTTCGATCTCAAGCTGGATCACTTGCCCCCGGCGGCGACGCTGGATCGCGCTGCGGAAGTACCGCACCAGGTCCTCAGCCTCTTCCTCAACCTCGATATCGCTATCGCGCAGCACCCGGAACAGCCCGTCGCCGACAATCGTAAAGCCGGGAAACAGTTTATCAGCATAACGCTGGATCAAGCTGGAAATCGAGATGTAGATCGCCTCTTCCCCGGGCACGCGGACAAAGCGCGATAGGGCGCTGGGGATCAGGATCATTTCGATGATCTGTTCCTGGTCAGCATCGCGGCTGAGTGTGAACAGCAGCCCGGTCCCCTCATTGGCCACAAAGGGAAACGGGTGCGCCGGGTCGAGCGCCTGCGGGGTGATCACGGGCAGAATTTCGTCGAGAAAATACGCCTTGAGCCAGTCATGCGCGGCAGGCTTCAACCGGTGATCGTCAGCGACGAAAATATCGGCCTCGCCCAGCAGGCCGTGCAACTCGCGCCAGATATGCTGTTGGCGGGCATAAATGGTCTGCAATTGCGCGCGAATGGCGGACAATTGTTGCGAGTTCATGATGATCCGCGTCGCCGGCTTGGTGGGACAGGTCCAGCGCGGGATCTCGCGACCATCCATCGACGGGCGCACCCCCTCGCAACAATTGTCCGCCATTCGCGCGCAATTGCAGACCATTTATGCCCG
>JBCBDF010000061.1:3757-10220 GCA_038529875.1 Pseudomonadota bacterium
CCAGCAGCGGGTATTTCGAGTTGCAGGCCTCCTCCTGCACGCGCTCGTTGAAGCGCAGCCAAGATAGCTCGCGATTGAAATAGGCATCGCCGCCACGCTCCGACGCGGCGCCATCCGGCCCGTGTTCATCCGGCCCCCGGTCGTTCGCTGAGATCGGCTGACTGCTCATCGTGTGTCCGTCCACCTGAAATCGAAACGAGCCCATCGGCAAAGCATCCGGGCCCAAGCTTTCAAATACGCCGCTGATGTTCTGCCAAGGCCCCCGTGTAAATCACACGTGCTTGCTTGTCACACAATCATCACAAATCGAAAGGGTTTCAGGCGTTGGTACGCGCTCAGATAAGCGTGCGGCAATCGGCGATCTGAGTGATCCCGCGCTTGCCATTTTCATCGCGGCCCAGCTGGACGATCACATCGATTACGCTGGCGGCATAGGCGATTGTGTCGGACCGTGAGAGGCCGATCCCGGTCTGCATCACCATCAACGACAGCTGCTCCAATGCGCCGGTCAGACTGTTGGCGTGGATGGTCGAGAAACTGCCGGGGTGGCCGGTGTTGATCGCGCGCAGGAAGGATACACTCTCCGCGCCGCGCAATTCGCCCAGAACGATACGATCGGGGCGCAGGCGCAGGGCGGCTTGCAACAATTCGTTGGCGGTCACTTTCGCTTCACCCAGCTCGCCCTTCACCGCCACGAGGCCGACCGAATTTTCGCCCGGGAATTTTAGCTCCGGAGTGTCTTCGACCAGCACCACACGCTCTTGACGAGGAATCTCGCCCAGCATCGCGTTGAGGAAGGTCGTCTTACCCGTGCTGGTGCCGCCGGAAATCAGGATTGTGCGGCGATTGCGGATCGCCTCGCGCAGGTAGGCGATCGGCTCGTTCTGCGCATCGGGCATCGGCACTTCGCGCGTCCCCTGCAGCGGCCCGGTGTCATAGGCATCAAGCGGCAAGTCCAGGCGGCGGTGACGGCGAATCGCCATCACCCAATGCTTGCGCGAGGCAGGTGGACCGCAGAACTGGATACGCGCGCCGTCGGGCAATGTCGCACCGAGCAAGGGATGCTCGCGGTTGATGCCCTGGTGGCTGACACGGGCGACCTGTTCGGCCAGACGCTGGACCAGGCGATCGTCAATATCGCTCGCCTCGATCCGCTTCATGCCCGGATCGGATGCGTCCTCCACCCAGATTTCGCCCGGCTGGTTGACCATGATCTCGGTTACGGTGTCGCGGTCGAGCCAGCGACGGAACGGCGCGAGATACGCATCGAGATAGACGCTGCGCTCTCCCATAATAGTCGCGTCCGATGCGGCCGATTGTGGCGCATCATTGGCGTTATCGCTGGGCAGAGGGTGAATATCGGCGCTCATGATCGGTTCGTTGCGTGTGCTCAATTGACCTGGCTGAAATCGAGATCACGCGCGGTGAAGACGCGTATCGGCTCGCCCATCTTTACCCGGATCGTCGGGCTGATCTGGCCATCTTGCTGGGCCGCAATACTGGCAGCACCCTGCCCTGCGCCGCCGAGCACAACCGATGCGCCGCCACTGCCGATAGCCGACAATCCGCCAACGACCGACAACAGCATGGCCGAACCGAACCGGCTAAAGAAGTGGTTGTTCACATCGCCCGCAAGCCCGGTTGTGCCGTCAAAGGCAACAGCCGGTGAGGCAATGTTGACCGACGCGCCATCGGGCCGGATCAACCGGGTCCAGATTACATAGGCACGCTTCTGCCCCTGCTGAACACCGGACTGGTATTGGCCGATCAGGCGCGAGGAACGCGGGACAAGCACCTTGGTGCCATCGAAGCTGCGCACGTCTTGGCTCACCACGGCGCGGACAAAGCCGGGAACATCAGTGTCGATGGCCGTTTCGAGAATGGCCGGAATTAGCGTACCCTGCGTTACCGTTGTCGTCGGATTGACCATCGCCTTGGCGCTCGCAGGCGCTCCGCCGACACCTCCGATGCGGCTTGCGAATTCTCCGGCAGAACCGCCCGCGCCACTAGTCGGCGGGGTGGTCGCAGAGGTCACGGCGGCGAGCGCAGGATCGGCAGCGCGCGCTGGATTGGCCGCGGCGCTCGCATCGAAAACCATTGTCGGGCTGGCATAGGGATTGGCCGCCGGGCCAACCACGCGGTTTGGATTGTTGGCGAGGATCGGCGCAGGTGCTGGATCGGCCTGCGGCGCGACCGCAGGCTGGGCCTGCGCCATATTCGCCGGAGCCGGTGACGCAGGCGCAGCAGCAGGCGGGGGAGCCGCGGCCACACCGGCATTGTCGGTCGGGGCGACGCGCGCGGCATTCATGCTCCACAAAGTCACCGCACCCAAGCCAAAGACGATCGCAACCCCGGCGGCGAGGCCGAGGCCATCCGATTTGGTCTTGCGATCGATGACAGCCGGAAACCCGTTGCGGCTAGCCAGATCGATGATCTCAGCCGATTCCTGCTCGCGCGGATCACGGCCACTGGCATGGGCATCGGCAGAGCCGCTATCACCCTTTTTGGGTGGAAGACGCATGGCAAGGCGCATCACTTCTTCTCCGTATTGGCAACAAGGTTAGGCAGAACGGCGGCGTTGCTGCTCGGATCGAGGCTGACCGAGCGGATCGGGCCGGTATTGGTAAGCGTTGCGGTGTCATCGCCAGAGCGCAGGATGATTTGCGCAGGCACGCCCTGGACCACCACCGTGTCTCCGCGAACGGTGAAATTAACCGGGCCTTCGTCGCCATCATGATTGGTGACGAGGATCGCGGGAATCGCTGTCCCCTCTGGCCAAGTCAGGAATGTCGCATCGCCATTATCGAAAGCGCGCACGGGAACCAGATCCTTGTCGCCTTCGCTGTCCCATAAAAAATTGAGCTTGGTCGGATCGGCGACCGCATAGGGATCGTTCGCGGCGGCAAGTTCCGTAGCATTGGCGCGCTCTTGCGCCTCTCGCTCGATCCGCGCGAGACGCGCCGCCTCTTCCGCCGCCTCCGCTTCAGGATAGCTGAATTGCAGCACATACATCGGCTTGTTGCGCGGGCTGGAGACGAGGTCGAATAGATAGGTCCGCTTGTTGGTCACCACTGTCATATTCGTGCTGGCATTGGGGGCGAGCGGTTTCACAAACAGCAGGTTCGCCCGCTTGTTGGGCGTGACTTGCCAAGCCTGGCTATCGCCGATGGCGACATTCTCGATCGACTCGTCATTACGAAACTTGATCGTGGCCTGCACTTTGGGCTTACCATTGTTGCGCACCACTGTTTCTTCGTCATAGACGACGCTGACAAGGCGGGAATCTTGCGCCATTGCGGGCGCTGATGCAACGGGGGCGATGCCCAGCGATAACGCAATTGCTAGTCCTGCGAGCGGGAGCCGGAAGGTCGGCGCGCGGGTCATCTTTTTATCTCCGATTTGCGCGAAGTGGCGGGCCGGAAACGATTGCCGATCCCGCGAGTACGTGAGTTGGAAGGGTTGAGCGGCGCATTTTGTGTGCCGCCTGATGAGGTTGCGAATACCCGCGTTTGGCGAACGGTGCCGCCGCCGCTTGTGGGGCCGGTATCATTGGCCGCCGGAGCGGTCGTGATCGTGGCCATGTCGATCCTGCGCTGGGCCGCCGCCGCCGCGGTCGGTGCAACTTGGGCTGCGCGGGTTTCCGCCGTGGCCACAGGCGCTGCAGGGGCAGGCCTTGCAGTATCGACGCCGCCCTTCTCTTCCTTGCTCTGCGCAAAGCCAAAGACTTGCCAGCCCGCCACCATGCTGGAGGCGACCTTCAGCACCATAAACATCAGCGCGACGTGCACCGCACCGACCAGGAAAAACGCCATTGCCGCCTGTTGGTCGATCTCGCCGGGCACTGCGACCAGCGCAGCGAGGATCGGGACCGCAAGTTCAAGCATGATCGACCCACCAAGCACCGCAAACAGCGGCGCCAATGCGAGCATCACTAAACCTTTAAGCCAGCCCACGAACAAACCGCGCGTGCCGTTGAACAGCGCCATGACCACGAAGATCGGGCCGAGTGCAACCAGCAGGGCTAGGCCGATGCGCGCAGTCACCAGCAATCCCACCGTGCCGAGCAGCAACAGCATAGCGCCAAGCCACATCATTCCCGGCGGCGAGAATGCGTCGATATCGGTTTGTCCGGCGCTCGCTTCCTGCACCGCAAGGAAGACGATATCGAGCTTTGTCGCGAAGGTCTGCGTGGCCGAGCCGTCGCTGTCGGTCAGCACCCCTGCGAGCCAGTCAGGCCCACCCACTGCGAGATTCCAGACGACACTTTGATAAGCGACCCAGCTGGTCACAAAGGTCAGCACCAAACCGATGGTAAGGATGCGCGGAGTGAGCGCGCGAATGCTCAAATTGGACCGGCCAATCAGCAGGCTGATACCGAAGAATGCCACGTAGAGCGTAAGCAGGATCGTCAGAACGGTCGCGAGCGATCCACCGGAAGCGAACAGGCGGCCAAAGGCTTCGCCCGTCACCTCGCTGGCGACGCAATCGACCGCGGTCAGTGCCGCAGCGACACCGGTGCCCATATTCTCGGCAACAGAATCGCAATTGGCGGTCATTCGGCGGCCTGCCAAACCGGCAATGGAATGCCGTCATCATCAAGCTGCGAGATATTGCCAGGCCATGCGCGATTGGTGAGTTCCGGGAACCAATCCTCAGGCTTGTCACCCACCGCTTCGCGCAGCAGGTCGAGACGGCGCACCGCGCTCTCGCGGCCAGACAGCACGGTCAGCACCTCGGGGGCTCCCGACAGGTCGAGCCGCACAACAACGCTGGCATCGGGCTGGCGCACCAGGAAGCAGCGCGAATGCGCGGGCAAGGTACGGATCAACGCGAGTTCGTGATCGGTCAGGCCAAAGCCATCGCAATAATCCTCTGGCCGGGCGCGGCTGTTGGGCATGAAGATCATGGTCGCGGTCTGCTCGACCAAAGCGGTGGAAATGCGGCTTTCGAGCGCATCACCGGCAGATTGTGTCGCAAACCCGACCAGCGCATTGCGTTTCCGCAAGGTCTTCAGCCAGTCGCGAATGCGCGCGGCGAACACTTCGTCGTCCAGCGCTTTCCACCCTTCATCGATCAGGATCATGGTCGGCTGACCATCGAGCCGTTCATCAATGCGGTGGAACAGATACATCATGGTCGGCGTGCGCAGGCGGGGATTTTCGAGCAGTGCGGTCATGTCGAACCCAAGCACGCGCTGTTCGAGGTCGAGCCGGTCCTGTTCGTTATCGAACAGCCAGGCGTGTTCACCACCTTGTCCATCGTTAGAACCGATCCAGGCGGTAAGTCGGTCTGCGAGATCACCGGGCTCTGGGCGCTTGGCCCCGGCAAGCAATTCCTTGAAGTGGCGCAGGCGGCGCAGGCCCGCATCGTTCTGATAGGCGGCATCGACCGCCGCGCTGATGGTGGCAAGTTCTTCCGGTCCGTCAGCGTCAAGCAAGACGGAAAGCCAGTCGCGCAGAAACGCCTTGTTGGTCGGCGTATCGGGCAGCGCCAGCGGGTTAAACCCGGTTGGCTCGCCCGCGCTGATGCGGTCGTAACGTCCGCCAATGCCGCGCACGAACAGCTCCGCCCCGCGATCCTTGTCGAACAGGATTGTCCGGGGTGAGAATTTCTGCGCCTGCGCGGCGAGGAAGTTCATCGCCACGGTCTTACCCGAACCTGATGGGCCGATGACCGAGAAATTGCCCAGGTCGCCGTGATGGAAGTTGAAGAAGAACGGGGTGGCGCTGGTTGTTTCCAGCAGCGTGACTGCGTCGCCCCAATGATTGCCGCTCGCCTGCCCCAGAGCGAAGCCGTGAAAGCTGCCAAAGCTGGCCATATTTGCCGAAGAAATGAGCGCGCGACGCACGATATATTCCTCGTTGCCGGGGAATTGCGCCCAGAACGCAGGCTCCAGATTGGTATCCTCGCGCACAGCGATTGCGCCGGTATCGGCCAGAGCCGCACCGCAGGCCGCAGTCGCTTCGTCCAGCCGATCGAGACTGCGTTCGCGCACCAGCACGGTCAGATGGTGATCGCCAAAGCCGACCGCACCATTGCCCAGCGCATCGCGCGCCGCCATCATGTCAGCGCGTTCGGCAGCCGCCTCTTCGTCAACCGAACGCGAACGCCGCAGCGCAAGGTCGATCCGCTCGCGAGCGGTGGTGCGCTCATTGGGCGCATAGCTCTCGGTAACGATCATCTCGTATGGCAGGCGCAGCAGACCATCGAGCAAGCCGGGCGACGTCGCCTCAGGATAATCCTTCAGGCCGAGGATCGCGGAGAAATCAGGCTCGCCAGAGCCGCGCTGCTCCATCGCATCCAGCCCGAAGCTCGCCCGGCGATAGGGTAGCATGTGGCCGATATCGGTATCTTCGGAGGGGCGGCGCACAGGGCGCATCTCGCCGTTGTAGAGCGCCGATAGCAATTCGAGCATTTCCGAATTGGTGACTTCACTGTCATGCTCATCGTAATCGGCCAGCAC
>JBCBDF010000062.1:0-9905 GCA_038529875.1 Pseudomonadota bacterium
GGGAATGTCGATATCCTTGCGCAGCTGCTCCTCGGCATAGCCCGACATGAACAACACTGGCATGTCGGGACGCTGCTGGCGAATGGCGCGCACCATCGCTGGGCCATCCATGCCTGGCATCACCACATCGCTGACGATCAGGTCGAATTCGCCGCCTTCGGAGATAGCCGACAGGCCTTCTTCGCCGCCGGGACATGCGGTGACTTCGTATCCTGCACGCGTCAGTGCCCGTTCGGCGACCGCGCGGACCATATCCTCATCTTCGACGAGCAGGATTTTGCCGCCCGCCGCCCAGTCGGATGAAGGCTCTGGCGCGGGCTCGATCTTCTTGGGAACCTCGCCGGCATGGATTGGGAAATAGATCGTGAAGCGCGCGCCGTGCGGCTTGCCATTTTTGTCCATTACGTTGTCAGCAAAGATGAACCCGCCAGACTGCTTGACGATCCCGTAGGCGGTCGAAAGGCCCAGGCCCGTGCCCTTGCCTTGCTCCTTGGTCGTGAAGAATGGCTCGAACAATTTTGGCAGCACGTGTGTGGGGATACCGCCGCCCGTATCTTGCACGATCAACACGGTGTAATCCGCCGCTGGCAAAATCTCGGAGCCGAGCTTGATGACTTCTTTCGCCTGAATGCTGCGCGTCAGCAGCGAAATCCGGCCAGAGCCAGTGCCCCTCGACTGGATCGCGTCGCGAGCGTTCACCGCCAGATTCATGATCACTTGCTCAAGCTGCTGCGGATCGGCCCGCACCGGCCCTAGATTGCGATCATGCTGGACGAAATACTGGATTTTCTCACCGAGCAGCCGCTTGATCAGCGGGCCAACCTCGCTGACCACATCGGGTAGTTGCAGGATTTCAGGGCGCAGGGTCTGCTGCCGCGAAAACGCCAGCAATTGCCGCGTTAGCGAGGCCGCGCGGTTCGAGTTCGCACGGATCTGCTGAATGTCGTCATAGTCGCTATCGCCCGGCGTGTGGCGCAGCAGCATAAGATCGCAGGTGCCGATAATCGCGGTCAGCACATTGTTGAAATCATGCGCAACGCCGCCCGCAAGCTGACCAACCGCCTGCATCTTGGTCGCTTGCGCAACCTGGCGTTTCAACTGGTTCTCTTCGCTCGAATCCGCGAGGCTGAGCAGCACGGCGGCCTCACCCAGCCCGCGAACACCGGCCAAGCCCAACGAAACCGGCTCTTCCGGCTGGATCGAAAGTCGCACCGCCATATCGCCGCTGGTGGCCGGACCTCGCCCGTGACGGCGAACGGCATCCGACAGCGCGCCCTTATCCTCATGCACGACCAGGTCCGTTGGGAATGCAGGCAGGCCCCGCCCTTCCCGATCAACCGAACGCAGGAATGCGTCATTGCAGAACAGGAAGCGGCCATCGCGATCGGTCATTGCCAGGCCAAGCGGCAATTGCGCCAGCAGCGCATCGAGCTGCGCTACACCAGCTTGAGACGATCCATCCCATCCACTGCCAATGCCAACACCACTATCGACCAACAGCATCAGCGAAGGGCCTTCGTCCGGGCCAGCTTGCACCCGTGCGGCTGGATCATCCAGCGGCACATGGATCAGGGTTTGCGGAGTTCCGCCCCGCCCTTCGCGAGCGAAGAATATCCGATCACGATCATCAGAACGCAGGAACGAGACAAAATCCTGCCCCGCCATGGTCGCGCTGGAATCGCCAACTGCCCGCTCCGCGAAGCCCGCACTCACTGACTTTATCAAGCCCTCGGCACTGGTTATCGCGCTTTCTATTCCAGCACGGCTGAGCATTTGGCCGAACGGGCCGGCGAGATCGAGATCAGCCAGCGCATCTGAATTGGGCAGGACATGGCGACGGAAACGCCAAATCAGGTGATCTTCGCCCCGTCCGGCGCGCTCTACGGTAACGGACCAAGGCGCTTCACCTGACAGCCCGGAGAGCTCTCCCAGCCCGCCAGAGCCATCGCGCCAGGCCTCACGCGCAAGTCGCGTCATCGCCTCCAGGCCCGCGCGCCCCAATGGCAATGAGGGCGGAGCCGCGCCAATGCCGAAGCCGTCGATGAAGGCCGAATTCGCGCAGACCAGCCGGTTGGCCCTGTCGGTGATCGCAATTGCTTCGCCCGCTTGCTCAATCGCGGCGATGGTCACGGTCCAATCCGGCGCGCTTTCGACCAAAGCAGTTGGCTGGGTGCGGGCGCGATCGAAAGCGAAGACCCCGACCAGAAGCACTGCCATGCCGAGAGTATAAGAGAGAACCAGCGCCGGCTCACGCGTTGCCAGCCACAGCAGGACAGCGCTCGCCCCCAGAGCCGCAACCAGGCCCGCCATCATCAGGCGGCCTTGGTCAGTCCCTGCGGAAAACCCAAAGTCAGTTCCTGGCAACACAGCTTTCATGAACTGAAATCAACTCCATCATATCGGCACTAATTCTCATGGAGCTCTAATTGGCATTGAGCCGCTGGTCGAGCCGTGCCTCCATCCGCGCCAAGCGTTTTGCACGGCGGCGCGCAACCATCACGCGCCAGATCGCACCGGAGATGAGGTAACCCAAGGCAGCAGAGACCAAGGCGAGGACAACAAAGCCAAACGCTGTGACACCGGCCAATTGGAACAGATCGATCAGCCAGCTCCAACGACCGCTTTCAAGCTCTTCATTCGCGAGCCCGCCAACCGCTGCATCCAGGTTGAGTGTCATCTTGCCAACCTGATTGGCGATCACAATCCAGAACGGAAAAGTGAATGGGTTGGTGATGAAAGTGACAGTCGCTGCCAGCGGCATGTTCGCGCGTGCAGGCAGAGCAAGGAAAGCGGCAAGAAATATCTGCCCGACCGGAATGATGAAGCCCGCAAACAGTCCTAGCGCGACACCGCGCGGCACGGAACGGCGGGTAAAACGCCACAATTCGGGTGAAAGGAACCGATGCGCAAACGGCTTCATGTATTTGTTGCGCGCCATTTGATCGCGCGTCGGCATATATTTTCGGATCGTATCCATCGCCCAGGTCTTGCTGCGTCTGCTATTCATCAGCTGGGCCTTGCCTGGACAATACGGGGTCGATCCGTCCTGCACTGCTCGGCATGCATAGATAACGCAAGCCAACATCGCCGAAATGCAGATAATGAACCATGATCTGCATATGGGTAGCAATAATGCTCTGACCAGTGGGTGAATACGGGTCTTTGAAAAAGTCCTGAGCGAAGGAGTTTTGGTCGAGCCTCAGATAGTGCGCTCAGCCCTTCTCACGCATTAGCCGGGCCTTGTCGCGCTTCCAGTCGCGCTCCTTGATCCCGGCACGCTTGTCATGCGCTTGCTTACCCTTCGCAAGAGCCAGCTCGACCTTGGCGCGGCCATGCTTGTTGAAATAGACCGATAGCGGCACGAGTGTCATGCCCTTGCGCTCAACCGCCCCGAACAGCTTGCCGATCTCGCGCTGATTAAGCAGCAGCTTGCGCATGCGCCGCGGCTGGTGGTTCAGGCGATTGCCGTGGCTGTATTCCGGGATGTTGGCATTGATCAGCCAGACCTCGCCATCACGCACTTCGGCATAGCTTTCGGCAATGCTCGCTTCGCCCGCGCGCAGCGCCTTCACTTCCGTGCCCTGCAAGGCCAGACCAGCCTCGAATTTGTCTTCGACATGATAATCGAACCGCGCACGGCGATTTTCCGCGACGACTTTTTGCTTGTCGAATGTCTCTGGTTTGGGACGGGCCATGATGCCGCATCATTTAGCCGCTTGTACGAAATTCGCAATCGGACTTGCGGGAAGTCTTGATATCACAACCGCTTTTGTCATTATGTAGGAAGTGCACTGAAGCACGGGGTCAATTTCAATTGGTTAACAGGGGTCAGTTTTCCATGCGTTCTTCTTCAATTGCGGCGCTCTCAGCGCTCGCCTGCGCGATTGCGCCAGTCAGTGTTGCTGCGCAGGAGCCAGAGAGTTCTCAAGCTAAAACGGTTGAGCGGCTTACTCCCCTTCCCCTCGAAGAATATGGTGAGCTGCCGGATGTTGAGGATGCGGCTCTATCGAAATCAGGCAACAGAGTTGCGCTGATCACTACTATTGAGGGCACGCGCGCGCTCATTGTGATTGAGAATCAGGAAAAGATGATCACCTCAGTTGCGGTCGGCGACCTGAAGATCCGCGACATACAATGGATTGGAGATGATCGTATTTTGCTCGTTTCCAGCCAGACCGAGGATCTTGGTGCCTACTTCACAACCGACAAGGCGGAGTTTTACATTGGCCGGGTGATACCCGTGGTTGAGGGTGCCAAGGCCGGAATGATTTTCAGCAATCGCCGCGGACTTGTCGACGCGATAGTCGGCAATTACGGCATCCGCGAAATCGATGGCCGGTATTACGGGTATTATGGCGGCATACGGCTTAAGAAGAATGGTCGGATGGAATACACCTTCGACCACGGTCGCCCCTTTCTCTTCCAGGTCGATTTACAGGACTTCTCGGTCAAACGTATCGCCAATGCCGCGCGACCGGGCCACGATAACGATTGGCTGATCGACGCGAATGGCAACATCGCTGCAACATTCGACATCAACGCGCAAAACGGCAATTGGACGCTGCGCAACAATGCCGGGGACACGATTGCAAAGGGTAACAATCCTCTTGCCCGGATTGGATTGCTCGGCCTCGGTTATGGCGGTGAAACCATTTTGCTGTCGGAGAGAAATGAGGACGGTGTCCGCTGGCTGCAAATCCCAATGGGCGGCGGCGAGCTGACCGAATTCTTGCCCGACACCGGGATCGAACGGATATATTTCGACCGGCAAACCGGGCACCTGATGGGTTACCGCGAGCGCGGCGGTAGCGAGCGCGTTGTTTTCCAAGATGAGGCGAAGGCCGAGGCCCTGCGGAAGGTGCGAAAGGCCTTTTCAAAGTTCGACACTCGACCGATTGCATGGACTAGCGATCTTTCACAAATGATCGTGCGAACGGCAGGTAACCGCGATAGCGGCACCTGGTTTGCAGTCGACGTGAAGAACCTGCGTGCACACGCATTGGCCTATGAACGAAACGCGATTGGGCCGCAGCATGTCGGCCCGATATCGACATTTGCATACGCAGCCAGCGACGGGCTTGAGATGTCTGGCATCTTGACCCTTCCGCCCGGCCGCGAGCCAGCCAATCTACCGGTCGTAGTTCTCCCACACGGGGGCCCACATGCACGCGACAGGGAAACATTCGATTGGTGGGCACAGGCCTATGCCTCGCGCGGATACGCCGTATTCCAGCCCAATTTTCGCGGCTCTACCGGTCGCTCTGACGAGTTTCGCATGGCCGGTTATGGCGAGTGGGGTCGCAAAATGCAGACCGACAAGTCGGATGGCCTCGCCGCATTGGCCGAAAAGGGAATCGTCGACCCTAAGCGCGCCTGCATCGTCGGGGCCAGCTATGGCGGATACGCGGCACTTGCCGGTGTGACACTGCAACAGGGAATCTATCGCTGCGCCGTTGCGGTCGCTCCGGTCAGCGATATCAAGGACATGTACCAGCAGGATTACCGCGCGACAGGCAGGGAACGCACTACCAAAGCGGCCTTGCTCGATCAGCTGGGGCCTCGTGATACGTGGGATGCAGTCTCCCCACTAAGGTCAGCAGCAAAAGCAGACGCCCCGATTATGCTGATCCATGGCCGGGATGATATCGTGGTGCCCTACAGCCATTCAGCCAAGATGGCAGACAAGTTGAAAGACGCCGACAAGCCGCACGAAATGATCAGTCTGAAAGGCGAAGATCACTGGCTTTCGCGCTCCGAAACCCGGCGCAGAATGCTTGAGGCAGCGGTTGGCTTTGTCGAAAAGCACAACCCGGCAGACTGAGCCTTCTAAGTCAGCCCAGCATGCTCGAGCGCCGCGTCGACGGCCGTACGCGATTCGGCATTCGCTTCGCATAGCGGCAGGCGCACTTCCGGTGTCGCCCAGTCCTGCACCCGGCTGAGCGCATATTTCACCGGCCCCGGACTGGAGTCCGAAAACATTGCGTAATGCAGCGGGTAGAGCCGGTCGTTCAGCGCGCGGGCACGGACAAGGTCGTTATCCGCGCAGGCCTGTTGAAACTCCGCGCACAAAGCGGGCGCGACATTGGCGGTGACTGAAATGCAGCCCTTACCACCTGCGGCGTTGAACGGCAGCGCCAGCTCATCATTGCCCGATAGCTGGCAGAAATCGCGACCAATGCCCATCCGGTGATCAGCCACGCGGGACAGGTCTTCACTGGCATCCTTAATCGCGATGATCCGATCAGGAAATTTGTTTGCAAGCTCAATCGTGGTCTCTGGCGCGATGTCAGTAACGGTGCGTCCCGGCACATTATAGAGCACGATTGGCAGGTCGCAGTTTTCGGCAAGATAGCTGAAATGCGCGATCAGGCCGGCCTGGCTTGGGCGGTTGTAATACGGTGCAACGCACAGCCCCGCAGCCGCCCCCGCCTTCTTTGCGAAGTTCATATGCAAGGCGGCATTCTTCGTATCGTTGGAACCACACCCCGCGATAATGGGAACACGGCCCGCAGCCTGCTCTATGCAAACCTCGATCACCCGATGATGCTCAGCATTGGAAAGCGTCGAGGCTTCTCCGGTCGTCCCGCAAGGCACCAAAGCGGAACTGCCCTGTTCGATCTGCCAATCGACAAGTTTGCGAAAAGCAGCCTCATCGAACGCTCCGTCGCGAAAAGGAGTCACCAGAGCGGGGATTGAGCCGCTGAACATTGTTGTATTCCTCTAAATTGACTCATAGCGCTGTTTATCAGCGTAAATAATGAAACGCCGGGGCGCTGTTCAGGGCCTGATAAGGAGCCGATTGGCAATATGTCCAGCATGCAAAAGAGTTCTTTTGGCAAACCCCTTGCCGTCGCCGCCATTCTTTTTACCAGCACCGCCGCGATGACGGGGCCTTGCATTGCGCAAAACCCGCAGGATGCGAACACCATGCTCGCGCAGCAGCCGCGGGCGATTGGCCGGGCGATTGCGAAGTGGGAAGTGCTACAGAAATCGCAGCTGTCGAGCTTCGCCGACTATGCCGGTTTCGCAATGGCCTACCCCGATTTTCCGCGCATGACCGTGATCCGTGTGCGAGCGGAAAACGCGCTGGATAACGAAGCGCCAGCGACAGCAGATCTGATCCGATACTTTGACATGCACCAACCGCTGACCAATGCAGGCCGCGCGCGTTATGCTCTGGCCCTTGCCGGGGCGCAGCGTGCCGAAGCCTTCGATGTCGCGCGCGAGGCATGGCGCGGCGGCGAAATGAGCGGCCCGGCAGAGGCCTATCTCTTCAGTCTTTTCAGCAGCCGATTTACCCCCGCCGATCACAGCGCGCGCATGGATGCCCTGTTGTGGCAGGGCGATAGCGAAGCGGCCGTGCGTCATATGGTCAACATCGCGCCTGCCGAGCGTGGCATGGCGATGGAGCGGCTTGGGCTGCTGCGCGGTACTATCGGCACATCTCCCACGGGTGCGCTCAGCGATCCTGGTTACCTCTACAATTACGCTGGTCACCTGCGCAGCAAGCGCCAATATGTTCAGGCCGCAAACGCGCTGATCAATCGCACCGACTTTGCCCGCCTGCCGCGCAGTTCGGAGGACATGGTCGGACGGATGCTGAGCATCGCCAAAGCGGTCGGCGCGCGCCAGGCGGTGCAGATTGCCACCTCCGCAGATGACATATTCGACGAAGGCTACGACGTATCCACCGGCTCTTTCACCCTGCGCGATCGTTACACCGATCTGATGTGGCTCGGCGGAACCAAGGCTTTGTGGAGCCTGGGCGATGGAGCCAGCGCTGCTCCGCTGTTCTACCGTTATGGTGCGGGAGCGGGCACGCCGCTGATCCGGGCGAAGGGGTTTTATTGGGCCGGCCGCGCCGCCCGTCAGGCTGGCCAGCGCGATGAAGCAAACCGCTATTACGAAATGGCGGCGGAATACCCCGAATACTATTACGGCCAGCTCGCCTTACAAGCCCTTGGCCGCTCGATGCCGCAATTCGATCCGCTACCTCCGATTGAGGTCTCCCAGGCACAACGCACCGGGTTCAACAGCCGCCCAATCGTGAAGGCAATCCGCGCCATCGCGGCCAATCGCGTCGCATGGCAAACCGAGCGGCGCTTCTTCGAGGCGCTGGCTGATAGCGCGGATACACCGGAAAAAATGAGTATGGTTGCCGACCTTGCTGCTGAGACGGGCCTTGATGAAATGGCTGTTGTCGCCGGGATGACCGCTGGCGAGCACGGCCTTAAAGGCTTTGAGCGGCTTGGCTTCCCCACGATCACTCCTCCGTCCGGGGCGAATTGGACGATGGTCCATGCGATTTCGCGGCAGGAGAGCGAGTTTGACCGGTTTCGCGTCAGCCATGCGGGCGCACGCGGGGTTATGCAGTTGATGCCGGGTACTGCACGCGAACAGGCGGGCAAGTTGGGCATGAATTACATGTCGGCCAATTTGATCAATTCTCCGAGTTACAACATGCGCCTGGGCGATGCCTATTTCGCTCGGATGATGAGCTATTACGGCGGGGCCTATCCGCTCGCCATCGGTGCCTACAATGCAGGGCCCGGACGCGTGAACCAATGGCTGCGCCTCAATGGCGATCCGCGCCGCGGCGATATCGATTGGGTCACATGGGTTGAGCGGATTCCAGCAAATTTCGAGACCCGCTATTACATCATGCGCGTGCTCGGAAATGCGGTGACCTATGGACACATGTACCCACAGCAAGCCGGTGCACCGCAGACGATCAATTACTACCTGCGCTGATATTCACCCCCACGCATCTATTCAGAAATGGCAAGCAATGTCGCAGGTCCGCCGATTACCCCCGCCGGGATGGCGGCCTTGCAGGCGCGCTATCACCATCTGCTGAGCACTGAGCGGCCTGAGATTGTCGAAATCGTTAGCTGGGCGGCGGGCAATGGCGACCGTAGCGAAAACGGCGATTACCTCTATGGCCGCAAGCGGATGCGGGAGATCGACCGCGAGCTGGCGCATCTGGCGCGTCGCATGAAGAAACTGCGCGTCGTCAATCCGGCGGATCAACCTGACAAAGCGCGGGTATTTTTCGGCGCCACCGTCGAGCTTGCCGACGAGAACGACGCTCGCAAAACCGTGACTTTGGTGGGCGATGACGAGCAGGATGCCAGCATTGGCCGAATTGGATGGAATTCCCCGATGGCAAAGGCACTGCGCGGCGCATCAATCGGGGATTTGCGGGTGGTACGCCTTCCCGGAGGCGCAAAAGAGTGGGAAGTGATGGCGATAACCTATGACTAAGTCTTTCGCCCTCCCGCGTTTCCTTCCTCTGGCCCTTGCGGCACTCTTGGGAAGTCTGGCCCTGCCCGCCTCCGCCAAGGACAGTCTGGGCGTCTATTCCAGCTGGGCCGCATTTCGCGATCCCGGTGCGCCGCGATGCTATGCAATTGCCAAACCTTCTAGCGCCACCACCCGCCGCGATTATTCGCCCTATGCCAGTGTCGCGAGCTGGCCCGCGCGCAGCATCCGCAACCAATTCCATATCCGGCTCTCGCGCGAACTCGCGACCAATGCGCGCATTCGCCTCGCCATCGGCAGCAAGAGGTTCAACCTGACCGGCGGCGGCGGCGACGCCTGGGCGAAGGATGCCGCAATGGATGCCGCGATCATCGCTGCGATGCGCTCTGCCACGCAGATGAGCGTGCGGGCGCGCGACAAGTCGGGCCGCGCCTTTACGGATCGCTACCAATTGGCTGGTGCAGCGACCGCAATCGACGCCGCATTGCTTGGCTGCGCGGAGCTGCGGTAGCAAAGCGCATACGCGGACTGGCAAAGCGTGCTTTGCGAGACTATATGCGGCGCTCTCATGGCCGATACCAACCTTATGCCCATCCCCGGACAAGTCGATCCGGTGCCCACCGCGCGCGATATCACCCCGCGTG
>JBCBDF010000063.1:0-9829 GCA_038529875.1 Pseudomonadota bacterium
GACCAGGCCTTCCTCGGTAAAGACGAGGATCGAATTGGTGCCGTGCAGCGCCAGCCATTTGCCGCCACCTTCCACCCAGGCGCGCAATTGCTTCGCCTGCTCCTCGGTCGGCATCAGATCGCAGGTGTAGGTGATCAGGAAGCGGCATTGCTCCAAGCGTTCCAGCCCGGAATAATCCGCCGCCACCGTGGTGCGGATATGCGGGTGCTCAGCCAACAGCTTGAGCAGTTCCAGCCGCGGATAATCGATATCGTGATATTTGCCCGCTGCGACGAAATGCGCATCGATTCTTGTTGCTGGCCGGCTGGCCGGTTGCTCGCTCATACCATCAACTCCTGATGCTTCCGCCGCCATCGACGGTGAAGTCCACGCCGGTGGTGAAACTTGCATCGTCGCTCGCCAGGAACAGCACAGCTTTGGCCACTTCTTCGGGCTCACCGATGCGGTTCATTGGATGGGTCGCGGCAAAATCGCGCTCGATATTCTCAGGTTCATCCGCGCCGGAGAATTTGTAGCGGTCATACATCGGTGTGCGGATCGCGCCGGGATGGACCATGTTTGCGCGGATCGGCACGCCGCGTTCGGCGCAATCGAGCGCGACCGAGCGGGTGAGACCGAGCAGCCCCGCTTTCGATGCGCTGTAGGCGGCGACAAAGGCGGCGGCGCGGATCGCAATCATCGATCCGATATTGACGATAGCGCCCGGCTCTCCGCTGGCTTCCATCGCCGGCAGCGCGGCGCGCATGCCGTAATAGGGGCCGTTGAGATTGATATCGATCGTCCGCTCCCAGGTATCGAGCGGACCATCGACCACATTCCCCGGCTCGGAAATTCCGGCAATGTTGCACAGCACGTTGAGCTTGCCGAAATGCTCCTTGGCGGCCTTTACTGCCTCATGCCAGCGATCAAGATCGCGCACGTCGAGTTCGAAGGCCTCGGCGTTTTCACCGAGCTCATCGGCCAGCGCCTTGGCCTTGTCGATCTGCACATCGCACAGCAGGACCTTGCCGCCCTGTTCGACGAACATCCGACCGACCGTTGCGCCGATCCCCTCTGCGCCCCCTGTGACCAGCGCGACCTTTCCGTCCATTTTTCCTATGGTTTGGCCCAACTTATCGCTCCAGTATCGCCACAGCGGAAAGGCCCGGCGCGCCATAGACATGGCTGTAGCCCACCTTCGGCCCGTTGCCACCTTTGCCCGGCACTTGTCGCTCGCCCGCACGGCCACGCAATTGCTCGACATTTTCGTAGACCTGCCTCAGGCCCGATGCGCCAATCGGCTCCCCGCAGGCGAGGCATCCGCCATCGGTGTTGATCGGCAGCTTGCCACCTTGCTCTGACCAGCCTTCGAGCAGCCATTCCTCCTGGTCGCCATCAGCGCAAAAGCCGTTCTCGGCCATGTGCATGATTTCCGCGCCGCTTTCGGTATCCTGCAATTGCGCGACGTCGATATCTTCGGGGCCAATGCCCGCGCCTTCGAACGCCGCCTGTGAGGCGAGCACGGTGGGCTTGCCTCCTTCCTTCACGCTGACCCCGGCCTGAAACACTTCGAAGCTGTCAGGCGGGCGGGTGCGAACCGAGACCTGAGCGATCTTCACGCCATCTGCTCCAAGCTCTTTCGCCTTCTTCTCGCTGGCCAGGATCAGCGCTACGCCCCCTTCAGCCGGGGCGCAGAACATAAACTTGGTCAGCGGATCGTTAATCATCGGCGCATTCATGATCGTTTCCAGATCGATCGGGCTGCGGCGCCAGGCATGCGGGGTCTTGGTGCCATTGCGGAAGGCTTTTTCCGCGACCCGGCCCAGCGTCTCCCGGCTGATTCCGTAAAGCTGCATGTAGCGCTGGATCTTGAGCGCAAAGAACTGCGTCGTCAGCATCATGCCGGTCTGGCCGTACCATTCGGGCAGGCCATAATCGGATGGCTTGGCGTTGAAGGCACCGCGTGGATGCTTGTCGAACCCGGTTGCCAGCGCGAGGTCATACATGCCGCTGGCAATCGCCTGCTGGGCGCTGGCGAGCGCGCTGCCGCCGGTCGCGCAGCCATTGGCGACATTGGTGAAGGGCAGGCTGGTGAGGCCCAGCTCGTTAACCATGATATCGGCATTGCCCGCTGCGGCCGATCCGCCATAGGCGCATTCGATATCGGGCCAATCGAGTCCCGCATCCTTGAGCGCCTCGCGCACGGCGAACACGCCTTGCTCGCGGCCCGAACGGCCATCGGTGCGGCCAAAGGGGTGAATGCCCGCGCCGATAATATAAACGTTCTCGGTCATGCGGCTTGCCTTTCTGCGGCGGCTAGGGGGCGATAGGCGAAGGTGTCATGCGCCGCGTTGAAGGGTACGATGGTGAACTCCATCTCCATGCCCAGCTCCAGATCTTCCAACCGCGCATCGACAATGCGGGTTTCGACGATCACTTCGCCGGGCAATTCGACATAGCCGAGCAGGAACGGCACGAAATCGGGCGGTCCTTCGTCCGGGCCGGAACCAGGGCCTTCATAGGGTTCTTTGGGCAGGAAGCCCTGGCTGGTCCACGACCACAGTTTGCCAGTGCGAGAGAGCTTGTGCGGCTCGACCCCTTGGGCGGCATCACCGGTGGGCATCGGAAACACGATCTCGCCAGAGGGAAGCTTCCCGCCCATCAAATGCGGTTCTGCCTCATGGCTCCACAGGTTCGGATCTATCGGCTGGCGCGCGCTCATTCCGGCTTCCTTCAGGCTGCGATCGCATAGTTGGCGAGATTGGTTTCGACATCGCCAAACAGGCGGGCCAGCACCATCACGCGCTTCATTGCATGGCCGATGGCGAGCTCGTCGGTGATGCCCATGCCGCCATGCATCTGCACCGCTTCGCGCGCGACATGATCGACGCTTGTCGCAATGTAGGCCTTCGCTCCCGAGGCCGCGCGCTGGCGCTCGGCCTCATCGGCGTGATCTGAGATGGCGGCGCGATAGAGCATCGAACGCGATTGCTCGATCTTGGCGTAGCAATCGACCAGGCGGTGTTGCAGCGCCTGAAACGTGCCGATGGCCACGCCAAATTGCTCGCGTTCCTTCACATAGGTGAGCGTGTCGTCGAGCAGGCGCTGGCCCAGCCCGACCATCTCGGCTGCCGCCAACAGCCGGATTTGTGCGGTGATTGCAGCGAGCGTGTCTGCATTGATCGAAAGCGGTGTCGCGGGGGTGCGCGTGAGTTTCAGCTCTCCGGCAATGCTGCCATCGGCCAGGCGATAGGGGCGCATTTCGAGGCCCGTCGCGTCTTTCGGGACGAGGAAACATTCGGTTGTGCCATCGTGATCGGCGGTGACGACGAAAAGGTCAGCTAGCGCCGCACCCATAACGAGTGTTTTCTCGCCGGTCAGCGTCACACCATCGCCCGCGCCTTCCGCCTTCATATTGCGTGCGACCAATGAATAGCGCTGGCTCCGCTCGGTCCAGGCGAAGCTCGCGAATGTCTCGCCTGCCAGCACGCCTTCCAGCGCATCCTCGGCTCCGCCCGCTTCCAGCAATAGGGTCGGTAGCACGCCGTTTTCGAGCCAGGGATCAGGCGCGTTGGACTTGCCAATCGCCTCGGCCACCAGCGCCAGATCGAGCGCCGAGCCACCCATGCCGCCGCCATCTTCGTTCGCCGCGAGCGCAATTAGGCCAAGTTCCGCCAACTGGCTCCAGCGTGCGCGGTCATAGCCACCATCCGACAGCCGCAATTTGCGCCGCGCCTCGACATCTATTGGCGCGGCAAAGCGCTCGACGCTGGAGCAGAACAACTCCTGCTCTTCGGACAGGTCGAAATTCATGCTGCAGCCTCGGCCCCGGCTTTCGTGAAGGTGATCGGCAGCTTGGTCACGCCGCGCAGCAGGATGTTGGGCAGGATCGTAATCCCTTCCTCGTCTGCAATCGCGAAATTATCGAGCCGCTCCAGCAGCTCGTCGAACGCGACCAGCATTTCCTTGCGGCTGAGCATGTTGCCGACGCACATATGCGGCCCCTTGCCAAAGGCGAGGTGCGCGCGCGCATTTTTGCGCTCAATGTCGAATTTGTCGGGGTTTTCGAATTTCTTGGGATCGCGATTGGCAGCGGCATAGCGCAGCTGAACCACGCTGCCTGCCGGCATGGCCACACCGCCCAGCTCGGTGTCCTCCTTGACTATCCGCCACATGCCCGCCGTCGGGGTTTCGTAACGCAGTGCCTCTTCGACCATATTGCCGATCAGCTTGGGATCGCGCCCCCCGGCGGCCGCCTTGGCCTTTTCCATCTGCTCCGGATTGCGGATCAGCTGCAGCATACACCCGGCGATGGTGGAGGTGGTGGTCTCGTTACCGGCGACCATGAACTGCTGCATGATCGACATGATTTCTTCGTCGGTCAGCGGCGTTTCGCCTTCGACCCGCGCCTCGACCAAATCGGTGAGCAGGTCATCGCCGCCATTGGCGCGCCGCTCATCAATCTTCGACTTCATGTATTTCTGGTATTCGACAAAGGCCCGCGCGCATTCGAGCTGGCGCTCGCGGTCGACCAACTGGCTGAAGCGGTCGACGGCGGCATCGGACCAGTCCTTGACCTGCTTGATGTCGTTATCGAGCCCGATTTGCTGCGCAATCATCGTGACGGGCAGTGGAATCGCAAAATCTTCGACGAATTCGCATTGGCCTTTCTTCGCCATCTCGTCGATCAACTCGATCGATTTGGTCCGCATATCCGCCTCGATGGCGTTCACTCGCGGCGCCGAAAAGGCGAGATTGACCAGCTTGCGATTGCGGGTGTGGACCGGATGGTCGGCGGTCAGCAGAGTGGGCGGATTGTCCCAGCCCTCGGCAAGGATCTCTTTGATTTCATCATCGTCCGCGCCCATCAGCACGGTGAAATCGTTGGAGAATATCTCCGGTTTGCCGGTCGCCTCGCTGCACAGGTCATAGCTGTAGACGACGAAGGCGTTCATCTCGGGCAAGTGCTCGATTTCGACGCCAGCCTCGTGGATCGCGCGGTAATAGTCGAACGGGTCGACCAGTGTTTCTGGCGCAAACACGTTACCTTGCGGCTTGTTCATAATGGCAACTCCGATCCCCAGTTCGATCTCTGGTATTTATGCGGTGGAACCTAGCCGGAGCGGGCCCGTCGATGCGATGCGCGAAACTGTTAGGAAGCGGGAAGAATACGCCTAGCGAAATTGCGAGCCAGAAAGGGCGAATTCAGCCTTCTGCCAGGTCGCCAAATTCGCGCTGAAATTCAGCGATGTCGAAATAGTCGCGCCATTTGGTGATCTTGCCATCATCGTTGAGCTCAAATGTACCCATGACGCGGATCGTGCGTTTGCGCCCCTTCATCTCGAACCAGTCGGTCCGCTCGGTCAGCACGACATTGCCGTTTGCGGCGATATGATGGGTTTCGAACCCGCACGCCTCGACGCCGGGAAAGTTGGCCATTTTGGCGCGCACCTTCTCGATGCCTTTGACGGTGGAAAGCGGCACATCCTCCCACTCAATATCGTCGGCCATGAACGCATAGATGCCTTCCAGATCATAGCGATCCCAGGCGGCGATAAAGGCGGTGATGGTTTCGATCGGGGTCATTATGGCTCTCCTAAGCGATCTTGAGGATCATCTTGCCCTGGTTCGACCCGGCGAAGAGGCGCATGAAGCTGTCAAAAGCGTTTTCGAGCCCCTCGTCGATGTGTTCTTCGCTATAGAGTTTGCCGGCGGCGGCCCATTCGCCCATTTTCGCCGCGCCTTCGCCAAAGCGCTCGACATAATCGGCCACCAGCAATCCGCGGATGGAGGCGCGCTTGACGATCAACTGCCACAGATTGCGCGCGCCGCGCGGCTCGGTGTTGTATTCGCTGATCAGGCCGCACAATCCGACGCGGCCATAGAGGTTGAGGTTCATCAGCCCCGCATCGAGGATGACCCCACCGACATTTTCAAAGATCACATCGACACCATCAGGAGCGGCCTTGGCAATGGCTGCGGTCAGCGCAGCCTCGTCCTTGCCCTTGTAGTCGATCGCGGCATCGAACCCGTATTTCTCGGTCAGCTTGGCGCATTTCTCCGGCCCACCGGCAATTCCAACCGCGCGGCAGCCATGGATCTTGGCGAGCTGCCCGACCAGACTGCCAACCGCGCCCGCCGCTCCCGAGACCAGCACTGTGTCGCCTTCCCTCGGCTCGCACACTTCGAGAAATCCGAAATAGGCCGTCATCCCGACCGCGCCAAAGATCGAGAGGTAGTTGGTGACGCTCGGCACAAGGCTGGGATCAATCGGCTGGGTAAAGCCACCGGAAACGCCAATTGAATAATCCTCCAGACCGTTCAGACCCATGACCCACTGGCCTGGCTCAAAGCCTTCCGCGCGGCTTTCCTCGACCACGCCGATAGTGCTCGCGCGCATCGATGCTCCAAGCGGGACAGGCGGCATGTAATTGCCCTCCGCATCCATCCATCCGCGCATCGCCGGGTCGAGCGAAGCATAGTGATTGCGGATTAGGAATTGCCCCTCGGCAAGCTCTGGCGTCGGCTCGGTAACCAGCTCGAAATCTTCGGGAACAGGCTCGCCATCGGGGCGACGCTGGAGGAGGAAGCGGCGGTTTTGTGGCATTCAGATACTCCGTTCGCCCTGAGCCCATCGAAGGGCGTGGAATCGAGATGCACGGGCTTCGATAAGCTCAGCCCGAACCGTATAAAGGTCTAAAGCTAGGCGACGGCAATCCGCACGGGGATCGCGCTTTGCAGCGCCTGCCCGGTGATCGGATCGTAATCCACCTCGTCGCTGGTGAGGCGGTTGGTCGAGCCACCCATTTCGCGGACATTGTGCTTGCCCGCCTCGCTATCGCCAAAGGCATGCGCCATCGAGATGAGGCCTGGGCGCACCCGATCGCTGGCCTTTACGACGCCGTGGATCGAGGCATGCGGGCTGGTGATTTCAATCACGTCGCCATCTTTCAGGCCCTGCGCGTCCATATCCTCGGGATGGATGTAGGCCGGGTTGGTCGTGACCTTGCGCCCCAGCTTCTCAAGCGGCTGCCCGATCGAATTGAAGCGGTGCTTTGAACGGCGCGAGATCAGGCGGAAATCGAATCCGGCTGCGCGCGCGGCATCGGCGGAATATCTCTCGATCTCTCTTGGCATCTTACCTGCTGAGAGATTGAAGCGGTGTTGTATGTCGGAGCCACCACTTTCGACCACCGGGTGCAGGTCGTCATAGATCACCGCCGCGCCCCCGGCCTTGCGCGCATCTTCGCGAACCTTGCTGGGCGGCACCAGGCACCCGTCGACCATCAGGTCGAGGAATACGTGCTTGGGCGGCGGGGTATCGCCATCCATCGGCATGGGTCCGCCAGCCAGCTCCATTTGTATCCCTAGGTTTTTGGCAAGGTGCCAGAACATCTCGTATTCGTCGATCACATCGCCGGGCGCGTCTGCCAGCGCTTCCGTGTAGCGGGCGTAGGCTTTCTCGTGCCACCATTCGGACAGATTAGTGATATCGTCGCGCTCGAGCGATTGCTTGGGTGCGAGCACGACATCAGCCCGCTTTGCGCTGGCGCTCATCCACGGATCGATCTGCACAAACAGCTCAAGATCGTCGAGCGCACGGCGCATTTTAAGCTGGTTGGGAAAGCCGACCTCCGGGTTTCCGCCGACCGAAATCAGCGCGCGGATTTGCCCGTCGCCCGGGGTGAGGATTTCATCTGCCATCACGTTGCACGGCATCTCAAAGCCGAGTTGACCCAAATTGCGAAAGCGTGATTTGGCCATGCCTTCTGCGCCGAACAGCGGAGTAGGCGCGGCGACCTGCGCGCGGGTCGGTGCGCGAGGCGTGGTGAAGACACGCGGCGGGCTTGATTTCTCGCCCTCTTGAATGAAGCGCGCGCAAATCGTGTTGAGGCAGGTGACAAGATATTCGGTTAGCGTACCATTGCCCGCCATTTCCGGCCCGGTGCCGGTCACCGCGCAGCCTTTTGAACCGCCTGCAAACATGCGAGCGGCGGCGACGAGCTGGTCTTTCTCCACCCCGGCGCGCTCCGCCGCGACATCGGGCGGGAAAGCGGCGACTGCGGCTTTCAGATCTTCGAACCCGTCGACATGGGCGGAGACGAAATTGCGATCATACAGCTCTTCTTCGATGATCACGTTGATCATACCGGAAAGCAGCGCGGGGTCTTCGCCCGGCTTCACGGGCAGGTAAATGTCTGCCAGCTGACCCACTTCGGCCAGGCGCGGGTCGGCCACGATCAGCTTGAGCCCTTCCTTTTGGCGGTCGCGGATCCGCTTGGACGGGCTGAAGGGAGGTACGCCGCCAACCGGCGCGTAATGCGACACGATCGGGTTGTTGCCGATGAAGAAGGCGACATCGGCATCGGAGAAATTGTTCACCCCGCCTTCCCAGCGGCCATAGCGTTCGGTGGTGAACACCTTGGCGGGTTGGTCGAGAGTGACACTGGTGAAGAAATGCTTCGAGCCGATCGCCTGGGCGAAACTGTAGGATGCGGCCCAGGCGGCGCTGTTCTGATATCCGCCAGAGCCCATGAACACGGCGACGCTGTCTGGCCCGTATGTGTCGATGATCCGGCGCAATTCGTCGGAGATATGGCCGAGTGCTTGCGACATCGGGGTCGACTGGAACTCGCCATTCTCATCGCGTACCTGGCTGTGCACCAGGCGATGCTCGGCATTGTGCGAATCCGGCAGTTCGCGGCCCTTCATGCAGGTGTAGCCGCCATATTCGGGGTCATCGGGATCGCCGCGCACCGCCGCGACTTTTCCATCCTCGATATCGACCAGCATCGCGCAATTGGCGTGGCAGAACCGGCAGAACGTTTTGTGCGTCTCGACACCCATGAAACTTCTCCTTTACGTGGGAAGATACCACATGCGGGGCCCTCAGCGACTGACACTTTTGTCCGTAGAGGTATGCTCCACAGAACGTCATTAGCGTCCTCGTCACCCTGAACGTGTTTCAGGGTCCATCCCCAGCGCTACATTTGCAGGTGCGGTGGCTCGATGGATGCTGGAAGCGCCGCTCTGCAAAGCAGAAACGAGTTCAGCATGACGAACATTTCGACGGAGAAGTTTAATGCCCACCGATACTCGCCAATGGCTCTTGAACGGTCACCCGCGCGGACGCGGAATTGCCGAAGACGATTTCAAGCTGGCCGAGACGCAGCTGCCCGATCCGCAGCCGGGGGAAATGCTGCTCGCGACCCGCTATCTGGGCTTCGACCCGGCGCAAAAGGGCTGGATGGAAAACATCGCCGATTACGTCGCGCCGATGAACATTGGCGACGTGATGCGTGGCAGCGGTATTTGCGAAGTGATCGAGAGCAATGGTGGACGCTTCGACAAAGGCGATATGGTGTTCGGCACGACTGGCTGGACCGAGCATCTTGTGCATGACGGCGAAGGGCTGACTAAGGTCGAGACCGCGCTTTCACCTACGGCAGTGTTGTCTGTTTTGGGGACCACCGGGCTGACCGCCTATTGCGGGCTGTTCAAGATCGGCAAGCCAGTGGCGGGCGACACCGTGCTGGTGTCTGGCGCGGCAGGGGCAACGGGTTCTGTCGTGGGGCAGCTTGCCAAGATTGCCGGGTGCCGTGCGGTCGGCATCGCTGGTGGTCCCGAAAAGTGCAAATGGCTGGTCGAAGAAGCCGGTTATGACGCCGCAATCGATTACAAGGCGGGCGATGTAAAAGCGCAGATCAAGGAGCATTGCCCGCGCGGGGTCGATGTCATCTACGACAATGTTGGTGGCTCGATCCTCGACGATATGCTGGCCAATATCGCGACGAATGCGCGTGTCGTGATCTGCGGCGGGATCAGCCGCTATGAATCGGGCGGGTTGCCC
>JBCBDF010000064.1:0-9807 GCA_038529875.1 Pseudomonadota bacterium
TGTTGGTGCCGTCGCTGATGTGCTTCATCTGGATGGCGCTTGCTGGCGGAACCGCGATCGACCTTGAGCTGTCCGGAGCGGCTGGAGGTGCAATCGTCAATACCGGCATTTCGGATCAGCTTTATGCGACTCTAAACGTCCTGCTCAGCCCTGGCGTGGCGCTCATCGTCTCATCCCTCGTGGTCCTATTGCTGCTGACCTATCTGGTCACGTCGGTCGATAGCGCGATCCTGATCGTCAACACGATCAATGGTGCAGGCGAGGAAGAGGGGCAGCGCCGCTATCACATCCTATTTTGGGGGGCGGCGCTGGCATTCGTGGTTGGCTCTATGCTGATCCTGGGCGGCATAGATGCGATCCGTATCACGATGATTATCGGGGCTTTGCCGTTTTCTGTGGTTGTCGCTCTGATGGTCGTATCCATCTTCAAGGCGATCATTTTCGACATTGTTCGCAAGCGCCACGGCGTGCCTACTACTGCTGAGGCATGCGAGGAATGGAATGAGAAAGTAATGGCGAACGAATATCTTAAAGAAGTATCCAAGCATATCTAAGAGTAAAATTTCATCAAGTTGCCATAACTTGAAAATTGAAAGTTACCATACTTGCGGTGTAATTAGGTGTTTTATGAATAAAACGCTCAATAATTGCAGTATGCGTTTGATATTTCAGAAAACTCGTTTGTTATTTGCCCATGTTGTTATTTTGCAACATTGAAGCGGGTAGTCCCGAAAATTTGCGGGTTGGCTGTGGCCGGGGCACTCGTGGCTTGTTAGGTGCCGCGCCAAGCGCGCGTAATCTATCATATCGCGCCTGATTACTGGCATGGCGGCCACTTCTTGGCCTGCCGGCCTTTTTAATGTTCTACAGGGGACACTCAAAATGGTTAGAATTGTAAGCGGCGCCTCGGTGAGTGCGCTGGCTATCGCTGTCGCAACGCCTGCTATCGCGCAGGACGTGTCGGCAGAAACAGGTGCAGAACAGGAAGAGCAGCGCGGCGGGGTCCAGACCATCGTCGTGACCGCGCAGAAGCGTACCGAAGATCTGCAGGACGTGCCGGTTTCGGTTTCAGCAATCGGTGAGGAGCAGCTCAACGATCTGAACATCGACACTTTTGACGATTATCTCGACCAGCTGCCGACGGTTACCGCTGGCGGCGGTGGCCCCGGCCAAAGCACGATCTACATTCGCGGTCTGGCGTCGACCACGCCAAGTCTTTCGGTTGCCGGTGTTGCCGGCCTCGCGCCAAACGTGGCGCTGTATCTGAACGAGCAGCCGCTTGCGCAGCCCGGCCGTAACCTTGACGTCTACGCCGCTGACCTTGAGCGGATCGAAGTGCTCTCCGGCCCGCAAGGCACACTGTTCGGCGCGAGCTCGCAGGCTGGTGTTGTTCGACTGATAACCAACAAGCCGAGCCTTGCTGGCTTCGACGCTGGGTTCTCCGGCGGCATTTCCTTCACCAAGGGCGGCGAAGCGAGCTACCAGGCGGAGGCTATGGTCAATGTGCCGGTCACCGATACATTTGCGCTGCGCGGCGTGGTCTATCTCGATGACCAAGGCGGCTATATCGACAATGTACCGGGCACGGTCGATCTGAGCGAGAGCGGTCGTTTTCGTCCTGAAGGCACGGTCCGCTCTAATGGCGTTCCGGTGAACGCCAACCGCGCAGGGTTCCAGGCCGGCGCTGATCTGTCAGCCGTGACCTTCCTTGAGGCAGACAATGCAGGCATCGCGGAAGACGACTTCAACGACACGCAATATTCCGGTTTCCGTGTCAGCGGCCTGTGGGAAGTGACCCCGGACTGGACCGTTACCGTGTCCCACCAGCGCCAGAGCATCGAATCCGATGGCGTGTTCTTCGCCGATCCTGAGCTCGACGGCCTCGACGACCTTGAGATTTCGCGCTTTGAAGAAGAGCGTCTGGAAGACGACTTTTCGAACACCAGCTGGACCGTCGAAGGGCGGATCGCGATGCTCGATGTGGTCTATACTGGTGCCTATACCGACCGGAATGCCGAGCAGCGCGCAGACTACACCGATTATCTGTTCGTCGGTCAGTACCTGCCATATTACATCTGTGATGGCTCGGTGAGCTATCCCGGCGCAGCGGCCCCAAGCGGCACCTGCCAGGCGCCTAACCTCTACATTAACTCGGTCAGTGAAACCGAAGTGTTCACGCAGGAACTGCGCTTCAGCACCCCGGAAGACTGGCGTTTCCGCGTGACCGCAGGCGGCTTCTATTCCGACCTGGAGCTGAAAGAGCGCGTCGACTTTGCCTATCCGGGCAACGTGCTGGCTCAGCCTTTTGGCCCGTTCGCTCCGAACTTCCCGCAGGCAGGTTTCGTCACTGATCCCGGACCGTTCCCGGCAGAAACGATCTTCCGCAACGACATTCGCCGGACTGACGAGCAATTCGGTATCTTTGGCGAAGCAAGCTTCGACATCGTGCCTGACGTGCTGACCGCGACATTCGGCGCGCGTTATTACGACATCGAGGTTGATTTCGAAGGCAGCGCCAACGGTTCGTTCTGTAACTCGGGCGCGGCGCAAGACGCCAATGCGTTCGGGACCAACATCAACGATCTGTATGATGGCGATGGCGAATTCACCTTCATCGGCTCCTGTAATGCGGCTCTGCGCCAGACCTTTACTCTGGGCCAAAGCATCGCCGATATCGAAGCTGCCGGCCTGTCCACCGCGCAGGCGACGCAAGTCTTCAACGCCTTGCAGGCCCCGGATGTTGCGGCGACCAGCGGCACGATCTTCAAGGGTACGCTGACATATACCCCGACCGAAGACCTGCTGTTCTATGCGACCTATTCGGAAGGTTTCCGTCCCGGCCTGCTCAACCGCCCCGGCGGCGCGCAGGGCCCCAATGGCTTCATCGTGCCGTTCGAGCTTGAGACCGATGAGGTCAAGAACTACGAATTTGGCTGGAAAATGGACCTGATCGATGGACAATTCCGCGTCAACGGTAGCGCGTTCTTCGTCGATATCAGCAACCTTCAGACCACGATTTTCGATCCCAGCATCACCAATCTGTTCTTCTCGGACAATGCGGCCAATGCAGAGATCTATGGTTTGGAAGCAGACTTTACCATCGCGCCATATGCGACACCGGGCCTGACCGTTTCGGGCGCGTTCTCGGTGCTAGACACTGAGATTACCGAGGTTCTTACCCCGACCAACGATGTGATCGAGGGCGGCGAGCTGGCCTTTGCTCCGGGTTTCCAGGGCAATCTGCGCGTTCGTTACGAATGGGATTTGTCGGACACGCTTGAGGCGTATGTTCAGCCGCAAATGACCCATTCGGCGTCGAAGTTCACCGACATCATCGAGATCAACAAGATTGAGCTCGACAGCTACACCACGTTCGACCTTGCGGCCGGCGTGAAAGCTGACCAATGGAACTTCGAAATCTTCGGCGAGAACCTGAGCGACGAGCGCGCGCAGATTTCGGGCAATTTCGGCAATGACCGCGCGCGAATCGTGACGAACCGTCCGCTTACCGTGGGCATCCGGGTCGGCTACGACTACTGATCGCAGCCAGGCAATCAGAAGCGGCGGGAGTGGGCTTTAATCGGTTCACTTCCGCCGCTTTGCTTATGGGCCCCGAGCCTTATAAGGCACGCAGATGGCGACACGTGAAAAGCAGCTAAAATCCGCGCAGGAGGCACTGCAGGCGGGCCGTTTTGACGAAGGGCTTGCCGCGGCGAACGGTGTGTTGTCTGACAAGCCTGATGACGGTGAGGCGCTCTATATCGCCGCCGTTGCATGTCGCTATATGAAGCGCTTCGATGAGGCCACAAATCACCTTTCCGCGCTTCATGCTGCGATGCCCGAATATGGCAGGGCGTGGCAGGAGGAAGGGCACTTGGCGTTGGCTAGGAGCGACGCCGAGGGCGCGCTCGCCGCATTCTCCCGCGCCACACGGTTCAACCCCGCGCTCGCCGCAAGTTGGCGTGAACAAGCGCGATTGGCGGCGGAACAAGGCCGACCAGGCGATGCCGCCAATGCCAAGGCGCAATTTGATCGGCTAACGGAGCTTCCGCGCGAGCTGGTCGCGGTGACCAATCATCTTGCCGAAGGGCGCTTGCTACGTGCCGAGGAAATCTGCCGCCACTTTCTGCGCACCAATCCGCATCCGGCACCTGGTCATGTTGAAGGCATGCGCTTGCTGAGTAAGATCGGGGTAGAGCTTGGCATCCTCGACGATGCGGAATTCCTGCTCGAAAGCGCGGTTGCGTTCGAGCCGGACAACATTCAGCTGCGGCTCGACTATGTCGATGCGCTGCGCCGCCGGCAGAAATTCGAGCGCGCGCATCAAGAGGCTGAAACGCTCCACACCACCGATCCCGCCAACCCGCTGTTCCAATCGCGCCTAGCGATCGAGAGCATGCAGACCGGCGATTACACCCGCGCTTTTGAGCTGTTCGAGCAAGTGCTGGAAAAGCTACCGTCTGACCCGGCGACGCTCACCAGCATGGGCCATGCGCTAAAGACGATGGGCCAGAGCGAGGACGCGATTACCCGCTACCGTCAGGCTATCGCGGCCAAGCCCGACCATGGCGATGCGTATTATGCGCTCGCGAACCTTAAGACCTATCGCTTCTCTGACGCGGAGCTGACGGCGATGCAGGCGCAGGTGGCGCGCGGCGATCTCGCCTTTATGGACCGCGTGCACATCGAATTCGCGATAGCCAAGGCGCTGGAGGATCGCGGCGATTACGAGGGCAGCTTTGCCGCCTACAAACAGGGCAACGATCTGAAGCGCGCGCAGACCCGCTACAGCGCAGATGCGATGAGTGCAGAGCTGGCCAAACAGCGAGAGGTCTGCACGCCGGATCTGTTCGCGAAGCATGCGGGCGCAGGGTGCGATGCGCCCGACCCGATCTTCATCCTGGGCCTGCCACGCGCAGGCTCGACGCTGCTCGAGCAAATCCTCGCCAGCCATAGCCAGGTCGATGGTACGCTGGAGCTGCCGGATATTCTGGCGCTGGCTCATCGTCTGCGTGGGCGCAAGGCGGGGCAATCGCTGTATCCGGCGGTGTTGCATGACCTGACAGCCGAGCAGCTCGCGAAATTCGGCGAGGAATTCATCGCGAACACGCGCGTGCACCGCCAAGGCGCGCCGTTCTTCATCGACAAGATGCCCAACAATTTCAGGCATATCGGTCTGATCCACCTTATACTGCCCAACGCCAAGATTATCGACGCGCGGCGCGACCCGATGGATTGCTGTTTCTCCGGCTTCAAACAGCTGTTCGCCGAAGGTCAGGAATTCACTTACGGCCTCACCGAGGTCGGGCGATACTACTCGGATTATGTCGAGTTGATGGGCCATTGGGAACGGGTGCTGCCGGGCAAGGTCTTGCGGGTGCAGCACGAGGACGTGCTCGATGATCTGGAGGGGCAGACGCGGCGCATGCTCGATTATCTCGGCCTGCCGTTTGAGGAGGCTTGCCTCGACTTTCACAAGACCGATCGTGCAGTGCGCACCGCATCGAGCGAGCAAGTGCGCCAGCCTATCAACCGCAAGGGGCAGGGCGCGTGGAAGCCGTTCGAGCCCCATCTTGATGACTTGAAAGCGGCCTTGGGATTGCCTGCCTGAACCGCCCTGTTAGGGTCACGTGCAATGGGCGGGGACTCGGCAGACTTTGATGCGAAACGTGTGCTGGTGCTCGGCGCGAGTGGCACGATTGGCCGCGCGGTTGTGCGAGCGCTGATCACAGATGGGCATTCGGTGGTCGCCGCATTGCGACGCTCGCCATCGGGGGAAGCGGCGGCGGATGAGCTGGGCCGTGCGGGCGCAGTTTGCCGGTTTGGCGATGTCAGCGATCCAGCCTCTATCAGTCGCGACCTCTTCGCGGGCGAGCAGCGTTACGCGGTGATTTCCTGCCTCGCCTCGCGCAGCGGGACTGCGAAAGACGCGCAAGCAATCGACTATCAAGCCAACGCGAGTGTGCTGGCAGCGGCCAAGCAGGCAGGGGTGAAGCACTTCATCCTGCTCTCAGCGATATGCGTGCAGAAGCCCTTGCTCGCGTTCCAGCGCGCGAAACTGGCACTCGAGGCGGAGCTAGTCGCATCTGGCCTGACGTGGTCGATTGTGCGTCCGACCGCCTTCTTCAAATCCCTGTCAGGTCAGGTTGCGCGGGTCGCGGCAGGCAAGCCGTTCATGGTGTTCGGCAGTGGCGAGTTGACCCGTTGTAAACCGATCAGTGACCGCGATCTGGCACGCTTCATTGCCGGGTGTATCGGTGATCCCGCGCGGCATAACCAGTTATTACCGATAGGCGGGCCGGGGCCAGCGGTCAGCCCGCTGGATCAGGCTGCAATGCTTGGCGCTGCGTTAGATCGGGAAGTGCGCGTGCGGCGCGTGCCCGTCGCCATGATGAGCGCATTTGCGGGGCTGTTCGCCCTTGGCGAGCGCTGGTCTGGTTGGTGCGCGGAAAAGGCCGAATATGCCCGCATTGCGCGATATTACGCCACGGAAAGCATGCTGGTCCTGCACCCCGAAACCGGCCAATACGATGCGGATATGACACCCGAGTTCGGCCAGGATACCTTGCGCGATCACTACAACAACCTGCTGAAAGACGCGCAGTGACGGGCGGAAATTTGCTCTTTACTGCGCTCAGCTGCGTGTTCTTCATGGCGCTGGTGGGCTGGATCAGCTGGCTGAAAACGCGCGGGACAGCGGATACCAAGGATGGCTACTTCCTCGCCGGGCGGGGCCTTGGCGCGACCTTCATTGCGGGCTCTCTGTTGCTCACCAACCTCTCGGCGGAGCAGCTGATCGGTCTCAATGGCTCGGCCTATGGCTTCAACATGTCGAGCATGGGCTGGGAGGTGACGGCAGCGATTGCGACCATCGCGATGGCGCTGATATTCCTGCCTAAATATCTCGCTGGTGCCTTCACAACCTTGCCGCAATTCCTGAACGACCGATTTGATCCGACTGTGCGGCGGATGTCGGTGGTGCTGTTTATGCTCGGCTACGGCTTGGTGACGATCCCCAGCGTGCTGTACTCCGGTTCGGTCGCAGTGCTGCTGCTGTTTGACGTACCGGGCCTGACCGGCCTCGCCTACTTCCCTGCTCTAGTGGCGACGGTAGTCGTGATCGGCGTGACTGGCGCGATCTATGCGATCTTTGGCGGGCTGCGCGCGGTCGCGATTTCTGACACGCTGAACGGCGTCGGGTTGTTGATCATCGGCGTGCTTGTGCCGCTGTTCGGCCTGATGGCGCTGGGCGGTGGCAGCATCGGCGATGGCCTCAAGCAAATCACGACGCAGAACCCTGAGAAGCTGAATGCGATTGGTAGCGCGACCGATCCGACCCCGTTCGGCACGCTGTTCACCGGCATGATCTTCGCCAATTTGTTTTACTGGTGCACCAACCAATATGTGATCCAGCGGACGCTGGGCGCGCGCAGCCTCGCCGAGGGGCAGAAGGGCGTGCTGTTCTCAGGCTTTTTCAAGATCCTGGTGCCGTTCATGATGATGATCCCCGGCGTGATCGCGTTCCACATGTACGGACCGGGCCTGGGCACAATTGATGAGGCCTATCCGCGCCTGATCCGTGACGTGCTGCCGGTCTATCTCTCCGGCTTTTTCCTCGCCGTGCTGCTGGGCGCGGTTTTCAGCTCTTTCAACTCGCTGCTCAATTCCGCCGCCACCCTGTTCAGCCTTGATGTTTATGCGCCAGCACGCCGAGATAGAGCGAGCGATGAGGAACTGGTGCGCGTTGCCAAGATCGCCAGTCTCGTGATCGCGCTGTTCTCTTTCATTGTCGCGCCGCTGCTCTATTTCTCGCCTGAAGGGCTGTGGCAGATCATCCGCATCTTCACAGGTTTCTACAATATTCCCACCATCGTCATCGTGCTGGTCGGCCTGTTTACGGCCCGAGTGCCTGCGCTGGGCGCGAAGCTCGTGATCATCTTCCACGTGATCGCCTATGGTCTCATTCGCTTCGTGTTCGATGACGTGATCACGCTGCATTTCATCCATTTGTATGCAGTGCTCTTTTGGGTCGAGGTTGGCATCATGCTTGCCTGCGGCTGGCTGGCCCCGCGCGAAGAGGCATGGAGCTTCACCCGCAAGGAGCAGGTCGACATGACGCCGTGGCGCTTTGCCAAGCCGCTGGCGGTGACGCTGTTCAGCTGCGTGGTCGCGACCTACTTGCTGTTCTCACCAATCGGCCTTGCATCCGTGAGCGGGATGGGCGCGTTGTTCGCTGTGTTGATAGGAGCGCTGGCGATAGCCAATGCGGCAGTGTGGGGCTTCGCCGCGCGGCGCGCGCCAGCCTAAGCGATCAAACTCGCCAGCACCCGCCGCTTGCCTTGAAACGGACGGCGGCCATGCATCACCTGATAGTTATCGAGCAGCGCCACATCGCCCGCCTGCCACGCCAGATCATAAGTCAGCTCGTCTGCGATGCGGATCGCGTCGTCCATGTCCTCCAGCGTGATCGGGTCACCGCCGCCGAAGGTGATCGCACGGTTTGGATCATTACGGCTATCGGCCCAGCCACGGAATGCGGCGATCAACTGGTTGAAGAAGCTGGTGCGTCCATCGCCCAGTTCGCGAACGGCTGGCAGAGCCGCCGTGGTCACACGCAGGCTTTCGTCCTCCAGCCATTCCCACGAATAGCCAAGCTCGGAAAGGCGCGCCTCGGCCTCCGCCTTGTCAGCCACGCTCAACGTGCTCCGCCAACTACGCCCTTGGCCGGATCCAGCATCGTCATCGCCCGGCATGATGTTAGTATATCGCACGCCTTCGCGTTCAACTCGCTCGACAAATGCCGGGTTGGTTGCGCGCAGCCTCTCCAGCACCCAGTCTGATCGGCACAACGGCGTTGCCCCGCCTTCGTCCGGGGCAATTTCGCAATAGAAAAAGAGCTTGGCTGGATAGAGCGGCGTCTGCGCCATCTCGTGATGCAGGAAAATCTCGGTTTCCGGCGGGGCTTCATTGGCGGTGAACACCCGCGACGTCACATTGGTGCGCACCGCGTTAGACAGCGAGTCTTCGTAAGTGAAGCCAGCCTCACCATAGCCCTCGATCGCGGCATGGAATGCGAGCGGTTCGGGCACATCGAACCCACGAAACAGCAACGTGCCTGCCTCTGCCAATGCCGCATCGACGCCTGCTTTGTTGGCGCTCAAGAAGGCTGCCAGATCGCCGCCGCCAGTGATGATCGCAGGAAATTCGCTATTCTCTGTCATGGCATCAGCTCAATCGTAAATGGGGTGGAAGGTGCCGAACGCAGCCTCGGCAAATACGCCAGGATCGTTGAAGCGGCGGTTTTGGTTCAATGCGCTGATCGCGGCCATTTCCACCTGTGATAGTTCGAAATCGTCGATGGCGAGGTTTTCGCGCATCCGCTCAGGCTTGGTCGTTTTGGGGATCACCGCCGTGCCGCGTTGCACAGCCCAGCGCAGCACAACTTGGGCCGGCGTTTTGCCGTGGGCGTCGGCTGCGACCATCACCGGGGCTGAGCCCAGCACGCTTTCATCCTTGCTTGCCATGTCCAGCTCGAAATAGCTTTGCGCGCCCAGCGGAGAGAAGGCGGTGACGGGAATGCCATAGCCGCCTGCACAGCGGATCAGCTTCTCCTGCGTCAGGAAGGGGTGCGCCTCCACCTGCAGCATTGCCGGCTTGATCCGGGCATAGGTCATCAGATCGTGGATCAGGCCGGTGTTGTAGTTACATACACCGATCCGCTTGGTCAGGCCTGTGTCAACCAGAGCCTCCATCGCGGCCCATGTCTCATGCAGAGGCACACGCCCCAACTTCATACCGGAACTGGCC
>JBCBDF010000065.1:0-9759 GCA_038529875.1 Pseudomonadota bacterium
ACAAGCGCGCCGGTTTCCGGATCGCGGGTGAATTGCCCCTGTGTGCCGTGAGTTTCGCCCGAATTGCCGAACAGATCGATCATGTTGTGGTGGTCCTTCTCTATGCCGATGCTGCTATTTCGGGGGCGCGCCCGAAATGTTCAAGGGGATTAACCCTGCGCAGGCCAGATTGCGTGGGAAACAACGTCCAAAACGAACCGAGCCGGGCCCCCACCCTGCATGAAGGTGAGCGACCCGGCCCGGTCTCAAAGTTTGAGTCCGATTATTTAGCCGCAGGCTTCTTGGCTGGAGCCTTCTTCGCCGCTGGCTTCTTGGCCGGAGCTTTCTTGGCTGGCGCCTTCTTGGCAGCCGGTTTGGCAGCAGCGGCCTTTGCCGCAGGCTTTTTCGCGGTAGCTTTTTTGGCTGGAGCTTTTTTGGCTGGAGCCTTCTTCGCTTCAGTCTTGGCCGCTGCCTTCTTAGCCGGGGCCTTTTTCGCAGGAACTTTCTTTGCTGCGGCCTTCTTGGCTGGAGCCTTCTTCTTCGTAGCAGGCTTGGTTTCCGCTTCTTCGTCCGCTTCGATCGCCGCTTGCAGTTCTTCCTGCGTCACTTCGCGTGTCGTCACGTCCGCCTTGTCGAACAGGAAGTCGACGACCTTGTCTTCATAGAGTGGCGCGCGCAACTGAGCCGCTGCCATCGGATCCTGCTGGATATACTGCATGAAACGCTCGCGATCTTCCTCGCGATATTGCTGCGCAGCCTGCTGGATCAGCATCTGCATTTCCTGCCCAGTCACTTCGACGCCATTGGCCTGACCGATTTCCGATAGCAGCAGGCCCAGGCGCACGCGGCGCTCGGCGATCGAACGATATTCGTCTTTTTCGGCTTCGATATCTTTCAGGGCCGCTGCCGGATCTTCTTCCTTCGCGGCTTCTTGTTGAAGCTGAGCCCAGATCTGTTCGAATTCGGCATCGACCATATTGCCCGGCACTTCGAAATCATGACCGGCAGCGAGTTGATCGAGCAGCGCGCGCTTCATCTGCGTGCGGGTAAGTCCAGCGGTCTGCTGCTCTAGCTGACCCTCCATGATCTCTTTCAGTTTCGACAGGTCATCAAGACCCAGGCCCTTGGCAAATTCGTCGTCGATCTTGGTATCAGTTTCGACCTTCACCTGCTTCACGGTGATGTCGAACTCGGCTTCCTTGCCTTTGAGGTTCTCAGCCGGATAATCTTCCGGGAACGTGACTTTGATGGTCTTTTCATCGCCGGTCTTGGCACCGGTCAGCTGCTCTTCAAAGCCTGGGATGAACTGGCCAGAGCCGATCACCAGCGCGGCATCTTCGGCCTTGCCGCCTTCAAACTCGACACCGTCCAGCTTGCCGACAAAGTCGATGATCAGCTGATCGCCTTCGGCTGCTTTCTTGGTCTTGGCGGCATCTTTATAGCTCTTGTTCTGACCGGCGAGGCCTTGCAGCGCCTCGTCGATCTGCTCGTCCTTCACGGGAACAACCAGCTTTTCCAGCTTCAGACCATCGGTGCTTGGCGCCTCGACTTCAGGCAACACTTCGAGCTCGACCGATATCTCAGCGTCCTTGCCCTCTTCATACTTCTCGTCGAGCTCAACCTTGGGCTGCATCGCCGGACGCAGCTCTTCGCTCTTCAGCAATTCCCCAATCGAATCGCGAATCGTGTCGTTGAGGACCTGTGCGTGCAGCTGCTCACCGTGCATTTTCTTGACGAGATTGGCCGGAACCTTGCCCGGACGGAAGCCCGGCATGCGCACTTGCGGGGCGACCTTCTTGATCTCGGCGTCGATCTTGCTCGCCAATTCCTTGGCGGTGACAGTGATCTGATAGGCCCTCTTCAGGCCTTCATTGGTGGTTTGCTTGGTCTGCATTGGAAAACTGAAACCTTCTCAACAATCTCGTAATTTCAGGCGCTTGATCGCCCCAAAAGGACTGGCCTGACATGCTAATTCTCAGCGCCGGCGCAGAGTATTGGTGCGGGCGAAGGGACTCGAACCCCCACATCTTGCGATACTGGTACCTAAAACCAGCGCGTCTACCAATTCCGCCACGCCCGCTTGACTGAACAAAGCCGCGCGAGAAACCGGTAGGCTCCCCGCGCGCATTGCGCTCGCCTCTAGTCGTCCCTGCTGAAAAGGGCAAGCGCAACACGCTTGTTTCATCGGCTCTCCGCGACTAAGTGCGCGCTCATGAGCGATACCGAACAAAACGACACCCCGCCCGATCACCTGTCGGTGAACCCTCGCAACAAGGCGTTTGACGCTGACGCCCTGCAACGCGGCGTTGGCATCAAGTTCAAGGACCGAGTGCGGACCGACATCGAGGAATATTGCATTTCCGAAGGTTGGGTTCGCGTGCAGGCGGGCAAGACCGTTGATCGCAAAGGCCAGCCACTTACCATCAAGCTGACCGGCCCGGTTGAGGCATGGTATGAAGATCTTGGCGACAACCCACCGGTCGCAAAGAAGGGCTGACGTTTTTGCGGTGAACCAAGCCACCCGCGCCCTCCGCCCTTCCACCCGGATAGTATGCCGGTAGGTTCCGGGTGGAAGGGCGGAGGGCGCGGGTGGCTCCGGCGCGCTTGCAAAGCTTCACCCAATCGCCCACTTGGCAACCACGCATGAAACCGCAAGTCATCATAATCGGCCGACCCAATGTCGGCAAATCGACGCTGTTCAACCGGCTTGTCGGCAAAAAGCTCGCGCTGGTCGACGATCAGCCGGGCGTCACACGTGATCGCCGGATGGGCGATGCCGAGCTGGCCGGGCTGGAATTCACCATCGTCGACACCGCTGGGTGGGAAGACGAAGACCCGGACACACTTTCTGGCCGGATGCGGCAACAGACCGAAGTCAGTATAGAAGGCGCTGATGCGATCCTGTTCGTCGTTGACGCGCGTTCTGGATTGACCCCACTCGACAATGAAATCGCCCGGTTCCTGCGCGAGCAGCGCGAAATCGTGGGCGAGAAAGTCCCTGTCATCGTTGTCGCCAACAAGGCCGAGGGCAAGCAGGGCGAAGCTGGCGTACTGGAAGCCTATTCGCTCGGCATGGGCGATCCCGTGGCAGTGTCAGCCGAGCATGGCGAAGGCGTCGCCGATCTATTCAGCGCACTATTCCCGGTAATCGGGGTCAAGGCAGACGCTGCCAAAGCCGCCGCTGATTTTGAAGCAAGCGAAGATGAAGAGGCGCCGCTCGGTCCGCTCAAGCTCGCGATTGTGGGCCGACCCAATGCGGGCAAGTCTACGCTGATCAACCGATTGCTGGGCGAGGATCGTCTGCTGACCGGACCGGAAGCTGGCATCACTCGCGATTCGATTGCAGTCGATTGGAACTGGACCGATCCCAAGAGTGGCGAGACACGCGAGATCCGTCTTATCGATACGGCAGGTATGCGCAAGAAACGCAATGTCACCGAGAAGCTCGAAAAGCTCTCGGTCGCCGATGCCCGGCGCGCGGTCGATTTCGCCGAAGTCGTGGTCCTGCTGCTCGATGCGACGCAGGGGCTTGAGCATCAGGACCTCAAGATCGCCAGCATGTGCCTGGAAGAAGGCCGCGCGCTGATGATAGCGATCAACAAATGGGACATCGCGGAAGACGCGAGCAGCCTGTTCAACGGCATTCGTGCAGCGCTCGACGATGGCCTGGCGCAGGTGCGCGGACTGCCGCTATTCGCGGTTTCGGCGAAAACCGGCAAAGGCCTCGACACGATGTTGGCGGGCGCATTCGAAATTCGCGAAAGCTGGTCGAAGCGCGTGCCCACCGCGGCGCTCAATCGCTGGTTCGACGATGCGCTGGCCGCCAATCCACCGCCTGCGCCCAAAGGCCGCCGGGTGAAGCTGCGCTACATCACGCAGGTTGGAACGCGTCCGCCGCGCTTTGTTGTGTTCGGCACGCGGCTTGAAGCGCTGCCAAAAAGCTATGAGCGTTACCTGGTCAATGGCATCCGCGCGAAGCTTGGCTTTGACGCTGTGCCGGTGCGCGTGAATCTGAAAAGCCCGAAAAACCCTTACAATGCCAATCGCGGCGGCGGGGGGAACTACAGCGGCGGTGGCGGAGAGCGGTGATGCTGCTGGATCTGCTGGCGGCGACAGAAATGGCAAGCGAATTGCTTGAGCGCACCGCCAGCACGCCCGCCGTTCAGCAAGCGCTCCAATCGAGCCTGGCACCTGCTTTTCTGCTCGTCGGCATTGGCAGTATTATGAATGTGATGGTTGCGCGGCTTAATTGGATTGCCGGGCGGATCGAGCGGCTGGATGCGCAGGACAATGGCGACAAGACCGCGCGCCATATTGCCGAAATCGAGTGGCTGCGCGCGCGCCGCCAGCTTGCTCGGCGAGCGATCATGCTCGCCTCTGCAGGCGCGATGATTATCAGCGTCGTGATCGCGCTGTTGTTCGTATCGACCTATATCAGCACCCAGATCGGGACGATTATAGCGGTCTTTTGGGTGGCGACGGTTGCGTTCCTGATCTCCGCGCTGTTCCTGTTCCTGCGCGAGACTCGTTTGGCCGCACGCGACCCCGGGTCAGGCAAGAATTGAAGCGGCCATGGAAAAGGCGGAGCAGCTGTTAGCCGCCCCGCCCCCTGCTGAGATCAAACGCTGAGATCAAACACTGCTATCAAATTGATTGTCGGCGCTTAGCCATCGCCGCCCGCTCCGGCAGACTTGCTTTGCAGCTGGACATAATTCTCAAGCCCCATCCGCTCGATCATGTCGAACTGGGTTTCGAGGAAGTCGACATGCTCCTCTTCATTGGTGAGGATACCGGCGAACAGATCGCGGCTGACATAGTCGCGCACGCTTTCGGAATATTCGACCGCGTCGCGCAGCAAGGGAATCGCATCTTCCTCCAGCGCCATATCCGCCTTGAGGATTTCCTCGACGGTTTCACCGACGCGCAAATTATGGATGGCCTGGAAATTGGGCAGGCCATTCAGGAACAGGATGCGTTCGGCCAGTTTGTCAGCGTGCTCCATCTCCTCAATAGACTCGCCGCGCTCGTACTCGGCTAGCGTCTTCACACCCCAATCGTCGAGCACGCGGTAATGCAGCCAATACTGGTTTATGGCGGTGAGCTCGTTGGTGAGCGCCTTGTTGAGGAATTCAATGACTTTCGGATCGCCCTTCATGGCGGCTGGCTCCTTGAAAAAATGGCTGCGCCCGGCGGGCGTCAACTGGCGATGACTACGCGCACCATATGCGCGTAATTCCGCCGCCTTTCAAGGCACGACTTGCAAAAAATCCAGAAAAATCAGTTATTTGCGAGACGTTCGCAGTAGCGTGATTGCAGTTTAGATTGCGAGTTCTTTGCAAGAAGGAGCGAGGTCCACCATCGCGCGTTCTTCCTCAAGAATTTCGCCAGCTTTCACAAGGCATTGGCCGCAATTGGGGCGCTTGCCCAAAGTGGCATAGACAGCCTCTGCATCGCCGCCAGTATTGGTCGCCACTTGGCGAAGGTCGCTCTCGCGGATTGCATTGCAGATACAAGTGTACATGGCGTTTGAGAATCACTCCTGCGAATCAATTGCAAAACCTATTTATGCGAATTAATCTCAATAGCAAGAGCATTCTAGTCTTCCGCACGCACATCCGTGCGCGCGACATCCTTGTGGCTAGCGGACAAGTCCGCGCCGCTGCGGGCGGGCGCAAGGCCCTTGCGGCGGCTTCCACCGCCGGTTTCTCATACTAATTCGGATGCCTAGCCACCCGCGCCCTCCGCCCTTCCACCCGGAGCCTACCGGGACATAATCCGGGTGGAAGGGCGGAGGGCGCGGGTGGTTCCGGGAAACCAAGATAACTTAGCCCTATCGCTTCAACGCGAATACTCGCCCATAGGTCAAACACCGCCACAGCCATTCGAGCGGACCATATTTGAAGCGATCAAGCCACGGCTTCGACCAGGCTAGCATGATGAGCCAGGCAATAGCCGTGACCAGGTAAAGCTGCGGTCGATTAAGCTCTCCGAACAAACCAAGTGCCCAGCCGTGGAAAACGAGCAGCATCAGGATCGATGTGCCGAGATAATTGGTGAAGGCCGCCCGTCCAGCTGCCGAAACGCGCTGACCCAGCCACCCGGTCGCTTTCGGAGCAGCCAGCACCAGCAATGCCGCCATACCGAGCACCATCAATAATCGTGGGATCGGACTGATCCCCACAAAGGCCGATAGAGTGCCATAATATGTGAAGCCGTTAGACTTCACCCACCAGGCGATCACGAAATGCAGCAGCCCCCCGCCGATCAGGGCAATCCAGCCCCAACGCCTCATCTTCGCGCTGTCCCAGGTCCCGCTGAAGAAGCCGAGGCGATAGAGCGCCACACCGATCAGCATTAGCGGGAAAGTCTCGATCGAGAAGAACAGCAGATTCGTCAGAGGTTCGAACCAATGTTCGTTCGCACGATGCTCAACAAAGCCGGCATAGTCGCCCGATTGCTTGACTTCCGTCTCGATCACATCATCGGCGAGCGCCTCTTGCTTGCCCGCTTCCAAGCTGTCGCGCATTTCGGCAAAGGCTGCCTGCTCGCCCATTGGTCCATCGGCGACAAAAGCGAGCGGAACCATCATGATCGCATAGAGAATAGCGCCCACCAGATAACCAAGCAGGCCCACGGTCAGCTGCGTCTTGGCGCTCCATTTCAGGCATAGCAGCACGATCCAGCCGACCAGCGCATAATAAGCGAGTATGTCCCCCCGCCAGATGAAGAAGAAGTGGATGAGGCCAAAGGCAAGCAGCCACAACAATCGTCGTGCCTGCAGCCATCGGGTCGCGCCGCGCGCCCAGGCCCTGTCCATAAACAGGATCAGCCCAGCCCCAAACAGCAGGGTAAACAAGCCGCGCATCTTTCCATCAATAATCACGAATTGCGCGATCCATTGCCAGCCGCCCGGATCGCCCGTTGGGACCAGGAAGCTTTCAGGGAACATGTAGGCACTGAAGGGCTGGCCAAAAGCGACGATGTTAGCCGCTAGAATGCCCATGACCGCGAGGCCCCGGATAAAATCCAGGCTGGCAATGCGATCTGCCGCGGTCGCGGGTGCGACCGCCGATCCAGCCTGATCAGGAGTCGATGCGCCTACGCCTGGAACCTGTTGAGCGATATCTGACATTGTAATCCCCACCCTTTTCACGCTGCAATCTAGCACGCCGGATAGAGAGGAAAAGTGCCAAGGAGAGCTGCCTGTCGATAATGGTCGGGGCTAGCCTGGTTATAAACGCCAAATCCGCTCCAGCGTGATGTGCGCTTGGGCGGCATAATCGCCGAGAAAAATCCGGAAAAGGTCTCGCAAACCTGTTGTTTGGTCCCGGACATCTCGCGGCAAACACACATCTGAAAAATTCGTTTTCAGAAAGCCGCGTCGCTTAATTCAAACATCGCTGATCAGGGCAGGATCCATGTTAACTGTAAATTAGGGGTATCCTGCGATTTCACTGTCATCAAAGCCGCAATCAAGCGGCGCCAACGGCCTAATAGGGGGACCCAGGCTTTGCGTGTACTAGCTTTAGCATCGCAGAAAGGCGGATCAGGGAAGACGACCCTTTCCGGACATCTCGCCGTCCAAGCACAGCGCGCCGGCGCTGGTCCAGTCGTCCTTATCGACATCGATCCGCAAGGTTCGCTGGCAGATTGGTGGAACGAGCGTGAGGCAGAATATCCTGCTTTTGCTCAGACAACCGTTGCCCGTCTTGCAAATGACCTTCAGGTTCTGCGTCAGCAGGGCTTCAAACTGGCTGTCATCGACACGCCGCCTGCCATCACCATGGCGATTCAGTCAGTCATTGGCGTTGCCGAGCTGATCGTTGTCCCGACCCGCCCAAGTCCGCACGATCTTCGTGCCGTTGGCGCAACGGTCGATCTTTGCGAGCGTGCTGGCAAGCCGCTCGTTTTTGTCGTGAACGCCGCGACGCCAAAGGCCAAGATCACTTCGGAAGCAGCAGTTGCCCTGTCACAACACGGCACCGTCGCTCCGATCACGCTTCATCACCGCACCGACTTTGCCGCATCGATGATCGACGGCCGCACCGTCATGGAAGTCGATCCGGAAGGTCGCAGCGCCGCCGAGATGAGCGCGCTGTGGAAATACATTTCCGACCGACTCGAGAAAAATTTCCGTCGCACCGTCTTTGCAGCGCCCGGAACGCAGCAGCAATCTGCTGGTGCCGCAAACCGGTCAGCCGGTGGCTTTGGCCGCCGGGTCGCTCAATAAAGGAGCACCCGCGCGATGTCCGACGCAAGTTTTGCCTCGCTGAATCCCGCGCTCCTCGCCCGTAAGGGTGGGGCTAAACCGGCCATGCGCCCGCAGCTTACCAATCTTCCCGATGCCGGTACGCCGACCAATCTGGAAGATCTGGGCTGGAACGACATGGGCCAGGACGACGAACCGGATGGCTCGGATGGCAAAGTCATTCATTTGACCCCAGCGCAGGCAAACGATTCCGACGCGGAAGAGGCCGACCAGACGCCAGCAATCGTGCGGCAGCAGGACGAGCTCGCCGAGCGCATCAAAAAGAAACCGGCAAAGAAGAAAGCAAGAGCCAAATCGGCAAAAGCGTCTTCAGCAGCCAAAGGTCGCCGTGCAGCATTCACGCTGCGCCTCGATCAGACACGCCACCTCAAACTTCGCCTTGCATCGACCATGCAGGGTGTCAGCGCCCAGGCCCTCGTGACCGAAGCGCTTGATGCCATGCTGGAGCAGATCGACGATCTCGATACGCTCGCAGAGAAAATGCAGCGCGACTGAATTTGAACAATTGAACAGCAGCCACACGAACAGAGATTCTCACAGGGGAATATGATCATGGACCGCAGCAACACTACCCGGATGACCGGCCCGAAAATGAGCCTTATCATCTCGACCGCGCTCGCCAGCGTGGCGCTTTCCGGTTGCACGACCGCATCTGCGCCGCCTGCACAAACCTCTTTCAGCAAGGCTCAGGTCGCGCTCGGAAAAGGTCAGGTCGACAAGGCCGTCTCTCACGCAGAGGCCGCCGTATTGGCTGAACCTCGCAATGCTGGCTTTCGCGCAATGCTGGGTGCCGCCTATCTTGAATCAGGCCGTTTCCAGTCGGCTGCAACCAGCTTCGAAGACGCGCTTGAACTTGGCGACAACGATCCTCGAACCGTATTGAGCTATGCGCTTGCAAAGACGGCACTTGGCGACAATGCCAGCGCACTTGCCAAGCTCAATGAATGGCAGTCCGATATCGATCCGGCTGACCTTGGCCTCGCCTATGCGCTTGCAGGCCAGCCAGAACGCGGCGTGCACATCCTGACTAATGCCCTGCGCGGCGGTCAGAACACCGCCAAGGTTCGCCAGAACCTCGCCTACACCTACTCGCTCGCCGGCAACTGGCGTGCTGCCCGGGTCATGGCGGCAGAGGACGTACCGGCTGGCCAGCTTAATGAACGCATCGCCGAATGGGCAGAGCAAAGCCGTCCAGAGGCGTATCAGACCCGCATTGCCGGTCTGCTGCAAGTTTCGCCGACCACCGATAACGGCCAGCCGCAATATCTCGCGCTGAGCAATTTCCCTAGCCAGGGCATGATGGTGGCAGAAGCCGCTGCTCAGGCACCGGTTGCAGCAGAGCCGAACGAAACAGAAGCGCTCGCCTTTAACATTTCAAGCGGCGCGGACCCGGTTGAACCTACTCCGGTCGCGCCAGCGAGCGCCGAAGCTGCTGCTCCGGCGACCGTCGCTGCACCCGCTCCAGTTCGCACTGCGGCAGCTGAAGCAGCCCGTGCTCGCTTCGTCTCGAA